>CALFRK010000113.1 GCA_937919625.1 uncultured Ilumatobacter sp. | reverse complement strand
CAACGATTGCTTTGGCGGCGTCCGATGAGACACCCTTTGTGGACGATCCGGTCACGCTGACCGCAACGGTCACCGGGAATGCCCCATCGGGCACGGTCGAGTTCTTCGATGGTGTCACCAGTCTCGGCGTCGTGGCGGTGTCGGGTGGCACGGCGGCTGTTGTCGTGCCGAGCTTTGTTGCAGGCGACCATTCGATCACCGCTATCTACTCTGGTGACGCCGGCAACACGACAGCGACGTCGACGGTGCTGACGGTGAACTCTTCCAAGACCACCGCAACGATTGCTTTGGCGGCGTCCGATGAGACACCCTTTGTGGACGATCCGGTCACTCTTACGGCGACTGTTACGGGGAGCAGTCCTACTGGGAGCGTCGAGTTCTTTGATGGTGTTACGAGTCTGGGTGTTGTGGCGGTGTCGGGCGGTACGGCCAGTGTTGTGTTGCCGGGCTTCGCTGCCGGCGACCATTCGATCACCGCTACCTATTCGGGTGACCCGTCCAACTCGTCGGTCACGTCTGGTGATCTTTCGGTGACGTCGCGCCGGCACACTTCGACGGTCACGCTCACTTCGCTCGGTGCGTCGCCGTTGTCACCCAGTTTGGCCAGGATCGTCGTTGGTGATGAGATCACGTTCGTTTCCGCGGTGGCCGGTCAGTTGCCGTCTGGCTCGGTCGAGTTCCGCATCGAGCAGGGCGGTGTGTTGTGGGCGACGACCGACATCACGTTGACTGCTGGGTCGGCGACGCTCGCCACCAGCTCTCTTCCGGTCGGTGAGTTCACGGTTGCCGCGGTCTACTCCGGCGACGGCATCAATGGCACGGGCACCTCCACGGTCCTGAACCTCACGGTTGCTGCTGTACCGGCTCCTGTGGTTGCCAATCCGGAACCGACGGTCGGCTCGACGATTCCGGTCACCGGTGATGGGTACGAGCCCAACACCCCGGTCGAGATTCTCCTTGATGTGCCGGGAGGCACCGTTCTCGCCACTGTGATCACCGATGCCGATGGGTCGTTCTCGACGACGGTGACGTTGCCGGCAGGCGCGCTCGGTAATCATAGTTTGGTGATCCTCGGCCAGAACTCGGCGGGCGGCGTTGCCAGCGCTGAGCTCCCGATTGCGATCGTGACTCTTCCCTCCACGGGCGGCGACCCGACACAGGTCGCCAACCTCGGTGGCCTGCTCGTTGCTGCGGGTGTTGCGCTGATGTTGTGGGTGAATGCTTCGAACCGACGGACGCGGCGCTGCATTGTCAGCCGGTGAACACCCCCGTTGACGTGTAAGAGGAACACAAAGTCGGTCGGGGTCGCTCTGTCGGCCCCGACCGATCTCGTTCATTTTTGGGCGTGACCAACCTGGCTTTGATCAGATGGACGGGCCGTGAGCGCCACCCTCGCCGTTGATGTCGATGTCGATCAATTCGGGCATCGCGAACATGTCCGTCGCTCCGATGTTGGCTAGCTATCGTCGACTCCAGCAGCGTTTGTCGAGAGCCCTGATCGAGCGGGTTAAAGCAGACCAGAAGACGTCTCGCACGCCGTCGCCGATCGCCCGAATCACGGTCTCGTGGAGCATGCCTCTCCCAAACGCCTCGGATCTTTCGAACCTCTTTCGATTCACCCCTGCGTGCGCTTACCCCCAAGTCCGATCGTGGAGTCCATCAACCAACCGCCACCCCGGCGGCAAAACAGAAGGACCCGATCATGCACAAGACCCTAAAGACCTCGATCGTCGCCATTGCCCTCGCCGGCGGTGGCACAATCGGAATCGGCACGCTCGCCAGCGCCAGCTACGGCGGCGAGTCGCCAACCACCGAGACCCCGACCGACACCGAGAGTGTCGCCCCACAGGGCCTCCAGGCCGCACCCGACGCCTCCACCGGCGATCAGCCGGAAGGCGATGGTAATGGGCCTCGCGGCCGGCACGGTGCCCGTAACTCAGAAGCGATCGCCGAGGCGCTCGGGATGACCACCGAGGAATTCCACGAGTCACGTGGCGCCGGCCAGAGCATCGCCGATATCGCTGCCGCCCAGGGCGTCGACATCAGCGTCGTCGAGCAGGCGATCTTGAGCGACATCCAAGAGCACATCACCGCCGGGGTCGCCGAGGGTGACATCACCCAAGACGAGGCCGACGCGAAGTTGGCCGACGCCGAAGAGCGGATCACCGAGATGGTGAACCGAGTTCCCGGCGAGGGTGAAAGTGATCGCGAAAGTGGCCCCCTCCAACCGCGGGGCCCGCGTAGCGCCGACACGATCGCCGAGACGCTCGGCCTGACCGTCGACGAGCTGCAGGCAGCCCGTGCAGCCGGCCAGAGCGTTGCCGATGTGGCTGCCGCCCAGGGCGTCGACGTCGACACCGTTGTGCAAGCGATCGTGGATGACGTCGAGGCTCACCTCGCCGCCGAGGTTGCCGAGGGCGACATCACCCAGGAAGAGGCCGACGCGAAGTTGGCCGGCGCCGAAGAGCACGTCACCGAGCGGGTCAACACCGTCCCCGGTGAGGGCGACGGCCACCGAGGCCCAGGGGGTCCCGGCGGCCGTCGCGGTCCAGGCACCGATGCCCCGGTACCCGAGGCCGGCGTCTGACTCGGTCCCCCAGCTGCCGGGTGGCACCAACCTGCCGGTGCCACCCGGCCACCGCATACCCGAACGCAGAGGTGCCAGGGAACCCAGCGGATGGGTCGCTGCGCTCCTCTTCGTTCCGCCTGGTTACCCCGTAGCGATCGGTAGCAGTTCGCTTATCGGCTCACGCTCCAGGCACCAGTCCGTTTCGCCCGCCACCCAAAACCGAGGAGCAAGCCATGAGCCGCGTTCCGTTCTTCAGCCCGACCCGCCGTCGCTCCGCCCGCACGCTGCTTGCCCTTGGCGTTCCGGTCTTGCTGACCGGCGTGGGCACGATCATCGTGGTCGACCATGACCCTTCCAACGAGACCGCATCGGGAGTCGCTCGGGCCGCTGCTGAGGTAGCTGACGATGCCGTCACCGCGCCGCCTGCCGATGTGCTCGCGCTCGTGTCCGACACGCGCAGCCTCGACGGCACCGGCAACAACGTCGGCGCGCCCGAGCTCGGTGCCGCCTTCCAGATTTATCCACGTGAAACGGCGGCCAACTACGCGGATGGTGTCGGCGAACTGCGAGCAAGTCCCGAACAGCGCTACCTCAGCAACCGGATCTTCAACGACACCAATCAGAACGTGTTCTCCGAGAACGGACTGACCCACTGGAGCTTCGTGTGGGGTCAGTTTCTCGACCACACGATCGGGCTGCGAGCCACCAACTCTCGTGACGTTGCTGAGCCGCTCGTGATCGCGTACGACCCTGAGGATCCACTCGAGGCGTTCACGAACGATCTCGGCTCGATCAGCACGTCCCGCTCGGCGGCCGCCGACGGCACTGGTGTCGACAGCACCCGTGAGCAAGTCAACACCGTCAGTTCATTCATCGACGCCTGGGCTGTCTACGGCGGAACTGACGTGCGGCTCGATTGGCTACGCGAAGGCGTCGTCGACGGCGACCCCACCAACAACGACGCCACCCTGCTCACCGTTGACGGCTACCTGCCGACGGCGGCTGCGCGTGTCGACGAGGAAACACCGACCGTCGACCTGATGGGACGCCTCTTCGGCGATCCGTCCGCTGCCGTCTTGGCAGGCGACGTGCGCGCCAACGAAAACATCGGCCTGACTGCCGTGCACACGCTGTTCGTCCGCGAGCACAACCGGATCGTGGACGAACTACCCGATGAACTCGACGAGCAGACCAAGTTCGAGGTCGCCAGGCGAGTGATTTCTGCGATGCAGCAATACATCACTTACGCCGAGTTTCTCCCGGCGATGGGGGTCGAGCTCGACTCCTACACCGGATACGACGCCACGGTCGATCCGTCGATCACCAACGAGTTCGCGACCGTCGGTTATCGGGCCCACTCTCAGATCCACGGCGAGTTCGAAGCAGGTATCCCCGTCGATCAACTGTCCGACGCGGCGATGGCATCGCTGCAACGCGACGGCGTCTCGGTCGCGATCGACGATGACGTTGCGGAAGTCGCGATTCCTTTGGGAGTCGCCTTCGGGAATCCCGGGCTGTTGGCGGACATCGGGCTCGGCAACCTATTGGCCGGTCTGTCATCGGAGTCGGCATACGCCAACGACGAACAGATCGACAACCAGCTCCGCAGCGTGCTGTTCCAGCTCCCCGGACCAGACATCGAGAACCCGATCGACTGTCTCGACGGCACCGAGATCGCCGGATGCTTCAGCGCTGTCAACGACCTCGGGGCACTCGACGTGATCCGCGGTTACGACCACGGAATGCCGACCTATAACGAGCTGCGGATCGCCTACGGATTGGCTGCGGCGACCAATTTCGCCGACCTGACCGGCGAGTCGACCGAGGAGTTTCCCAACGATCCGGAGATCGACGGATCGAACCCGATCGACGACCCGGACATCCTCGACTTCGTGTACCTCGCCGACGCCGACGGGAACGAGATCGTGCCCGGCAGCGACGAGGCCGAGACCAGCGTCGTGACGGCTATCCGTCGCACCACCACAGCTGCCCGCCTGAAGGCGGTCTTTGGTGAAGTCGACGGCGTCGATGCGTTCACCGGCATGGTGTCCGAGCCACACGTGCCCGGCACCGAGTTCGGAGAGCTGCAGTTGGCGATTTGGACTCGCCAGTTTCAGGCTCTGCGCGACGGCGACCGATTCTTTTACGGAAACGACCCGGCGCTCGATGTAATCGCCGAGGTGTATGGCATCGAGTTTCAGGTCACCCTCGCCGAACTGATCGTCGCCAACACCGATATCGACCGCAACGAACTCCCCGAGTCGGCCTTCTTGCTCGACGACGAACTGTCGATATCTGACGGTGGCATCGACGGTCGTAACGTTTCCGGTGACGAAATCGCAGCAGACGATGATGGCCGTGACGACAAGAACCCGGTCGAGGTTGCGGCAGCGGCCGACGACGATGGCGACGACGATGGCGACGACGACCGCCGGCGACGTGCCGACCGGCGCCGCGATCGCGAACCCGTTCGTGATCGCTACCGCCCGCGCCGTCCCCGTCGCGAAGGCTGACCCGGTGGCTTTCCGAAACGCTCAACAGTTCCTGCTCCCAGACCCAACGCGGGGGACGGTCACCTCGCCGTGCTCGAACAACGACGGATCGCCGCATGAACAAGGGCCTGATGTCGGAACATCGCACCCTGAGCGCCTTTGCGGCGGTTCGGTACCACCGGGTGCGCGGTTTGCGCCTCTGAGGCGGTTCGGAACCGAGCCGGGGATGATGGCTGCGATGGACTCGCACCCTGAGCGCCTTTGCGGCGGTTCGGTACCACCGGGTGCGCGGTTTGCGCCTCCGAGGCGGTTCGGAACCGAGCTTGCTGGCTTGGCGGAGGGTGATGATGTTGCTCGCATGGCAGCCGGAGGACTTGCTGGGTTCGGTGAACGTTCGAACCTCTCCTCACCCGTCGGGCATGATGGCGGCGATGGGTGACGCGACGATCTTGGTTGCCGAGGATGATCGGCAGGTGCGCGAGGCGCTCGAACGGATTCTGAGGTTCGAGGGCTACGGCGTCGTCACCGCAAACGACGGAGCCGCAGCGCTCGAGGCGATCGACGCTCACACGCCCGATGTGATCGTGCTCGACGTGATGATGCCGTTCGTCGACGGCCTCGACGTGTGCCGCCGCCTACGGGCCCGCGGCGATCGCACCCCGGTACTGATGCTGACTGCCCGCGATGAAGTGCAAGATCGAGTCGCCGGGCTCGACGCCGGCGCCGACGACTACCTCCCCAAACCGTTCGCCCTCGACGAGTTGTTGGCTCGCATCCGCGCCCTGCTGCGTCGCACAGAAGTAACGACCGGCGGGCCGCTGCGGTTTGAGGATCTAGAACTCGACGTCGCCGGCCGGATCGCCCGTCGCGCCGATCGTGTCATCCAACTCACCCGCACCGAGTTTCAAATTCTCGAGATGTTGCTCCGCAACGCCGGCACCGTTCTCGACCGGATTTCGATGTACACCGAGATCTGGGGCTACGACGGCGAGACGTCATCAAAGGCGCTCGACGTGCACACTCGTTACGTGCGCCGCAAGCTAGAAGAGGACGGAGAATCGCGCCTGATCCACACCGTCCACGGCGTCGGCTATGTGATGCGGGTGGCGTTGGACGGTAGCTCGTGACCTTGCGCTCTCGCGTTGTCCTGATTGTCACGACGTTGGTCATCACCGGGATCGCACTCGCCTCGTTGGTCGCCTATACATCGACGCGAAGCGAGTTACACAAGGAGACCGATCGGCTGTTGGTTCAGCGTTCGAACGAGGTGCTCGGGGGCACACGCTCACCGCCCCTCAAGGATGGCCGCGACACTCGCCGCAACGGCGACGGTCAACTACCGCTGTCGTTCGACGCCGACGCGATCACACAGACGCTCGATAGGAACGGCAACGTCACTGCTGCTGGCGGGGGCGAGCTGCCCGTCGAGGCGACCGACGTCGCCGTCGCCGGTGGGGGGCGAGCGACCTTCCGCGACATCGAGATCGACGGTGTTCCATACCGTCTGTTCACGGTTCACAACCGCGCCGACGGCGGTGCCGTGCAGGTCGCCCGTGACATCTCATCGACCGACAAGGTGCTGTCGGGTCTGAGCTGGCGATTGGTGGCCCTCGGTGCAGCACTGGCAGCCGTCTCTGCGGCCGCTGGCTGGTTGATGATGCGTCGCACCACGCAGCCGCTCCAAGACCTGACCGCAGCTACCGAACGAGTCGCTGCCACTCGCGACCTGACACCGTTGCGGCTGGATCGTGACGACGAGGTCGGGCGCCTTGCCGCCAGTTTCGACCAGATGCTGGTGGCGCTGTCGGTCAGCCGCGAGCAGCAACGGCGGTTGGTGCAAGACGCCGGGCACGAGCTGCGAACCCCACTCACCAGCCTGCGCGCCAACATCGAGTTCCTCCAGCGCGCTCACGACCTCCCGATCGACGAGCGCGATGCCGTGTTGGCTGGAGTTCGGTCGGAGATCGAGGAGCTCGGCGACCTATTCGACGAGGTGATGCTGCTCGCCACCGACGACTTCGCACGCGCCGAGCCCGTCACCGAGGTCGACCTGGCCGAGATCGTCGCCGTTGCGGTCGAACGGTTTCGCCGACGCACCGAACGCACCGTCAACCTGACGGCCGAGCAGACCGTGGTGGTCGGCAATCCTGTGCTGCTCGATCGGGCCGTTACCAACCTGCTCGGCAATGCCCACAAGTTCAGTCCGTCGAGCGAGCCGATCGATGTCGCGCTCGCCAACCGTCGGGTCACCGTACGAGACCGCGGCCCTGGTATCGCCCCGGCCGAGCTCGACCGGGTGTTCGACCGCTTCTATCGAGCCGACGACGCCCGCTCGCAGCCAGGCTCAGGGCTCGGCTTGGCGATCGTCAGACAGATCGCCGAACAACACGGCGGCGCGGTGCACGCCACCAACGCCAGCGACGGCGGCGCTGCTGTCAGCTTCAGCGTCAGTTGATAGTTGTGCCGGGCACATCTCCCAACTCACTTCGTTTTGGGCCGAGCCATTCGACTGCCAACAGCGAGCCGACCAGGCCTCCGGTGCTAGACAGGAGCAGGTCGCCGATTGTGTCGCCGTAGGTCAGCGAGAGCCCATCGGCACCCCCGATCCCGTCGGTCGATACGAGCCACTCGAGAATCTCCCACCACACGATCGTGATCGCTCCGAACCCATAGCCGAGCAGCACTGCGTCGCGCCGATCGTGCACGTTGCGGAACCGGAAGGCATGGAACGCTGCCACCAGCAGCACCCAGTTCAGGGCGTGCAGCACGTCATCGGTGCGTGGCGACTCGTCGTAGAGGCCGAATAGGTTGCCGAGCGTGTCGAGCAGGAACGGGGCCGCCAGCAGGGCGTCGGCAGTGTGGGAGTACGGGCTCGATCGCCTTCGCCATCCGATCACCGGAACGAGCACAGCCGACGCCAGGAACAACGGCGCCCGCATCGGCATCGCCTTGCCCTCGACCGAGTCTGGCGTGAACACGATCGCTACGAAGAACGCCGCGGCCAGGGCGACCTTGACGGCGATGTTGAATCGCATCGACCATCCCGCGCGGTCAACGTCGAGCACCCGCGAGACCGGCGCCCGGTCCTGTTCGGTCGGCATTTCCCCAGCGTACGTCTGCTGCGGAATGGTGTAGGCCATCGTCGGTGCAGCGAGTATCAGTTGGCAGTTGTGCCAGGCACATCTCCCAACCATGGGGGAGTGCTCCCCATTCACGTGGCGTCGGCGGTTGCATACGGTCGACTTTGCGCCTGAGATGCGGGCGCTGAATCCAGCGGAGGAACTCCATGACCTTGATCCGAGTCAACCCAGAGAGCGTGCGCGGCTATGGCCGCCAGGCGCAGGAGGCGTTCGAGTCGATGCACCAATCGCTCGTCGAACTGGTCAATGAAGTCGTCGCCGTCCGCTATTTCGGCCCGAACGCCGTGGCCTTCAAGACTGAATCTGGTCGCATGTCGGCCGACTTCGCCAACCGACTTCACCTCGACATGGCAGCGATGGGCGCCGCCGTGCGCCAATCGACGTCCAACATCGCCGCGTCGCTCGGCGGTCAGCCGATCCACATCCAGATCGACAACCGGCCGATAGCGCCGCCCGTTCCGCAGACGGTCGACTATGTCGATGTCGACACCGCGGCCCTCGAATCGTTGGTGCCCCTGGTCGGTCGTCATTTCACGCTGCTGCGCCAGGGTCTCACAACCAACTTCCAACGTCTCCAATCGACAGACTGGGAAGGCAACGCAAAGCTCGCCGCGATCGAAGCCGTCGGAGGCTTCACCACGTCGGCCCGCTCAAAGTGTGACGAGGCCGAGCAGACCCTGTCGTCCTACATCACGGCGCAAGTCCAGAGCGTCGTCGCAGCCGACCGCTAGCCGGGCGGAAGATATTTCGTGGAACTAATCCTGCGTGTTCAGGATTCGGCCGGCCGGGTCGACGACGTCATCGCTGTCATCGACCCGGCTCATACCGTGGTCGAGTTGGCGGAGGCATTGTGCGATTACCTCGGTCGCCCAAACGACGAGGCAACGCTCAGCTCACTGCGCCTTGGCCATTTGCTCTACTCTGATCAGCCCGTCGCCCGCAGCGGCCTGATGTCGGGCGACGAATTGGTGATCGGAGCTGCCCCCCCGGGTACAGGCCCCCGTCGCCTACCCGCTTTGGCGACCACGGCCGACGTGATCGCCGGGCCCGACTCTGGATGTTGGCGATTGCTGCAACCGGGCCGTTTCTCGATCGGACGCGACCCAGGTGCGGATTTTGTCATCGATGATCCGTCTGTATCGCGCCATCACGTCGTGATCGAAGTTGATCTGAACCGGCGCGTAGTCGTTCATCCGATGGCGGGAGCCGCCAACGGCGTCACGGTCAACGATGTCGAAATCGATGGACTGACAACGGTCGGCCACGACGACGTCGTAGGGCTCGGTGCAACGCGGTTGGCATTCCGAGCGTTCGAACGAAGCGGGCACGAACACCACGACCGTCTCGGCCAGATCGAGTTCCATCGCACGCCGTACCGGCCGCCGATCGTGATCGAGCGGCCCAGCGACGCGATTGGCCCGATCCCTACCCGACCCGAGCCACGCAGGCTACAGATCTTTGCCGTGCTGGCCCCGCTCGCCGCCGGTCTGGCGATGTACGCCTTCACGCATCAGGCGCAGTTCCTTGCGCTCACACTGATCTCGCCTGTCGTGATGGTCGCTACTGCGATCGAGGACCGGAGATCCGGTCGGCGCAACTTCGCCAAGCAGCTGGCCAGTTTTCGAGACGGCCTCGTCGCACATCGCTCGCGGCTCGACGGATTACGCCATGCCGAGCGGATCGATCGCCTACGGGCTGCCCCCGACCTGGCCGACCTGGTGCGGCGCGCCGAGTTGCGGACAATCGATCTGTGGGCCCGCGGACGCAACGCCCCCGATTTCCTCAGCCTCCGGCTGGGTCTCGGATCGACCCAGGTGCAGTTCGCGATCGAACTCCAACAAGGCGGCGCCGACGACTTGCGCGACGAGGCGATCGCCGCCGTTGAGGGCCTCGATTCGCTTGCCAATGTGCCCGTCAGTGTCGATCTGCGCACCGACGCCGTGATCGGTGTCCATGGCGAAGGCGGGCTGGTTGCCGGCATCGTCTCATCGCTCGCCATCCAAGCCGCCACGCTTCACAGCCCCGAGGACTTGACGATCGTGGCGGCCGTCGGCAACGACCGCTCGCTTGGCTGGCTGAAGTGGCTGCCGCACTTGCGTTCGGTCGCTTCGCCACTGTCGGGCGGCCATCTCGTCACGAGTCGCGACGAGACAGATGCCCTAGTCGATCGGCTGATCGAGGTTGCCGTGTTCCGCACGATCGAGAGCGCCGACCGGGCGGCCGAACGCTGTTGGCCGCGCATCTTGCTGTTGCTGGATGCCGAACTAGCACCCGATGCCGCCCAGGTATCGCGTCTTGTCGACCTCGCTCCGCTGGCCGGGATCAGCGTTGTGTGGATGGCAGCATCGGCAGCTGGGGTGACCCGCTACGCCACCCGGTCGCTCGCAGTGCGTCAAACACGGGGTTCAGCGATGGTCGGCACGCTGACCTCGACCAACTCCGAGGTACCCGAACAGCAGCTGGAAGTCGAACATCTCCGCGGTCGCCTCGCCGACCGGGTGGCTCGCTCGCTCGCCCCGATTCGCGATGCCTCGACCGCTTCTCTCGCAACCTCGATCCCACGGACTGCGCCACTGCTCGATGTGCTGGGCATCGGGAACCCGACCGCCGCATGGGTGGCGCAACTATGGAGCGGCGCTACCGGCTACGACCTGCGCTTTCCGATCGGCGTTGGGGCGACTGGCAACGTCGGGCTCGACCTGGTCCACGACGGCCCACACACCCTGATCGGCGGCACATCTGGATCGGGCAAGAGCGAGCTGTTGCAGTCGATGGTGGCCGCCTTGGCCGTGCATCACCCACCGACTCGGCTCAACTTCTTGTTCGTCGACTACAAGGGTGGGGCGTCGTCGCAGGTCTTCGAACGCCTCCCTCATACGGTCGGTTACGTCACCAACCTCAGCGCCGAACTGTCGCTTCGGGCGCTGACCTCGCTGCGAGCCGAACTGAACCGTCGAATGGCGATCATGGAAGGTCGTGCCAAGGATCTCGCCGAGATGCTCGAGGTCGCTCCCGATGAGGCGCCGCCGTCGCTGGTGATCATCGTCGACGAGTTCGCGACGCTCGTGAAAGAGGTCCCCGAGTTCGTCGAGGGCGTGATCGACATCGCCCAGCGCGGCCGCAGCCTCGGCATTCATCTCGTGCTCGCTACGCAGCGCCCGTCTGGGTCGGTCAACGAGAACATTCTCGCCAACACCAACCTGCGGATCTCGTTGCGGATGCTCGACCGGGCCGAATCGACATCGATCATCGCCAGCCCAGCCGCGGCTGACATACCTGTGCCGCTGCGCGGACGCGGCCTGGCCCGGCTTGGCCCGCGCCAGCTGGTCGAGTTCCAGAGTGCGTTCGCCGGGGCGCCGCTCGTCAGCGCCGACACACGTCAGCCTGTGCTGGTCGCCGCGTTTACGCAGTCCGACGACTCGCCGCGGGCAGTTGTCACAACGCCGAAGTCGGGGGAGACGGCGCCGGCGACCCACCTGTCAGCCTTGATCGACGTCGTCGCACTGGCCAACCGAAACGCCGGCCACCCCGTACAGCGCCGTCCGTGGCGTGAGGTGCTCCCAGACACCGTCACCCTCGACGACGTCTTGTCGATGCCAGTGGCCGGTTGTGCCGCGATGGTGCCCGGCCGCCACCTCAGTGTCGGGTTGATCGACGCACCCGAACAACAAGACCAGCGGCCAGGGGTTATCGACCTGGAAGAAGGCGGTGGCTGGCTTGTGTTCGGCAGCGGGGGATCCGGCAAAACCACGCTGCTGCGCACGATCGCCGTCTCACTAGACCGATACAGCCCGGGTCGACCGGTGGCCACGATCGTGTTTGACTTCGCCTCACGCGGCCTGGCCGGATTGCGGGCGCTGCCGTCGGTGATCGACGTGGCGACGGGCGACGATCTCGAAGCCGTCACCCGGCATCTGACGACGCTCGATGCCGAACTCGACCGCCGCCGCCACCTTTTGGCCGCGGCCCGAGCCGAACACCTGACTGCGTACCACCGTGATCAGCAGCAGTTGACCAGAATCGTCGTTTTGATCGACGGATTCGGTGGATTGTCGACCACGCTGCTCGAACCGGCCGGCGGATTGGGCATGGCGTCGGAAATGTGGAGCGAGCTGATCAACCGTTTGATCATCGATGGGCGCCAAGTCGGCATCCACACCGTGATCACCGCCGACCGCCGCAACGCTGTGCCATCCCGGCTACACGCCGCCGTAGCGAATCGACTGATACTGCGTCACGCCGACGATGGTTCGTACGCCGAGCACGGTGTGCCGCTTGCTCGCGCACGTGGGCTCGAACTAACACCCGGACGTGGCCTGCTGCAGGGCGGCACCCTGATTCAGATCGCATCCGTGTCGTCCGATCCGACCGGTCGTGCTCAGGGTGAGACAATCGCGGCCATGGCGGCTGGCCGCGCCGACACAAAGCTCGCCGAAATGAGCAGTGTCGCCTTGCCCGAACAGCTCTTGCTCGACGACGTGCCGACGCCGGCCGCCGTCACCAGCGCCAGCCTGGCTGTGGCGATCGGTCTGATCGATGTGTCGGGTGCCACCGCGGTGGTCGATCTCGATTGGTCGAACTTGGCGGTCGCAGGGTCGCCGCGATCGGGTAGGTCGACAGCTTTGGCCACGGTGGCGACGGTGCTACTGCGTCAGCACGACGATGTGTTCGTGGTCGGGCCGAGGTCCAGCCCGCTTGCGGCATTCGGGTTTCCCCGGTCGGCGTTCGGTCGAGCAGCCGAGGTTGCGCCGTTCCTCGATCAAGTCGCTACCCATCTAGCGCTCGGCGGGCCCGATCACAGGGTCGTGCTTGTTGTCGACGATGTCGACACGTTTGACGATCCGATACTCAGCCCGATCTTCGAACGGCTCGCCAATGCTGACTCGTTGCGAGTCGTCGGCTCGCTCGAATCTCGAGCGATGACGGGGTACACCACGAGCGCGCTGGTTGGCCTGTTGCGGCGTGCTCGGCGACTGCTTGTATTGCAGCCTGAAGACCCCAGTGCGTTCCTGCAGGCGACCGGCGTGAAGTTGCCAACCCGCCCGGGTCTGCGGATGCCTCCCGGCCGTGGCGTGCTGCTCGTCGACCGCACCCCCACCATCGTCCAGTTGGCAGTTGTGCCAGGCACAACTGCCAACTCAGGTGAGGGCTGACCGGACGTGGTGTAGCGCCTGGTTGATGTGGTCCTCGGTGGTTTGCCAGCTGGTGACGAGGCGGATCGTGTCGGCGCTCATTCGGTAGAACATCAGGCCGGCTTGCTCGAGCCGATCGATCGCTGCCGACGGCATCCGGACAAACAGCATGTTTACGTCTGGCCGGTTGATGAACTCGACCGGGAGCTCGGCCAGACCGGCTGCCAACTCGACCATCCGGTCGTTCGAGTTGCGTGCCATCCGTAGCCACAGTTCGTCTGCGAGATAAGCCAAGATCTGGGATGACTGGAACCTCATCTTCGACGTGACGTGTCCCGACCGTTTGGTGCGGTAGACCAGTTCGTCCGCCGCTTGTTCGTCGAACACGACGATCGCTTCGGCCGACAGCCCACCGTTTTTCGTCGCCCCCAGCGACACGGCATCGACCCCGGAACGCCAGGTGAGATCAGCAGGCGAGCAGCCGAGGGCGACCAATGCGTTGGCGATGCGGGCGCCATCGAGATGCACCTTCAAGCCACTGCCGCGAGCGATAGCCGACAGCTCGGCCACCTCGTCGAGCGGATAGATCGTGCCCATATCGGTTGGCTGAGTGAACGACAGCACCGACGGTTGGGAGTGATGCGGGTCACCCCATGTGATCGACCCGAGCGCTGCTCGCAGAGTGTCGGCCGCGATCCGGAAGTCGTTGCCAGATATCCCCTTCATCACGGCGCCCCCGCCGAGCAACGACGTGGCCCCGCCCTCGCTGTTGAGGATGTGAGCGGTTTCGTGGCACAGCACCGAACCCCATGGCGGGCAGAGAGCAGTCAGCGCCAGTGCGTTCGCCGCCGTGCCGCTGGTGACGGGGAACACGCGGGCAGTGTCGTGCTCGAACACCTCGCGAACACGTTGTTCTAGTCGGGCCGTAACCCCATCGTGGCCGTAGGCGATAGCCGATCCTTCGTTGGCGTCGGCGATCGAAGCCAGAATCTCGGGGGCTACTCCGGCGGCGTTGTCGCTGCGAAATTCGATGATGTTCACTCGGGCGTTCTACCAGTTGGGAGTTGTGCCTGGCACAACTGCCAACTATGGGCGTTCGCGGGCGGCTTGGTCGTAGGCGGCGATCATCGCCAGGACCGCCATCGCTGCTACGGCGCTGACACCGATGATGGTGACACCGTGCACGTGCATGTCGGCGGCACCGGGATTCCGGAAGCCGGGTCCGACTGGCGTGTCGGTGAGCTCGAACAGCGTGCTCATCGTCAGCCAGATGATCGGTAGTGAGCCGCCGATCGCCAATCCGAGCCCCCACCGACGCACAGTCAGAAAGCCGACCACTCCTGCCAGCAGGAGCAGCCCGAGTTGCAACGATCGGCCCACGAGCAACATCGATGGCGCTTGACCGAGACCATCAATGAGGTACCAGTTGTCGCTGAAGATGGCCTGCTTCTCCGGTAGCAGCGGACCGGCGGCAGCGACCACGGTGGCCAACGCGCCGAGCGCTGCGATCCACGGGTTGAGGCCCCTGCGCCGATCACCGGAAGCGTCATTGATGGCAGCGAAGAACACCACCACACCCAGTGCGGCGGCGACGATTATCAGCCAGTAGCCCAGGCCTCTGGTGATCGTCAGTGTGAACCGCTGATCGCTAGGGATCAGCACGAACTTGTGGGCGGCATCGATCGGGAACTGCGCCAGTCCGATCGTGAGCCCTGCCAGCCCGGCGATAGCCAGCCCGGCACCGCCAGCCAGCCCGGCGCCCCACCGCCATCGAAACCCCGACGCGACACCGCCGGCGATGATCAGCATGATCGCCAACAAGCCGGCGACCGAGAGATTGTCGGCGAGGTCGTCGGCGATCCACGTGCCGGTTCGAAAACCGAACGGGGTCTGTTCGCTGGGTGTCAGGCGTTGATCGCTGGTGACCTCGACCATGTTGGCAAACAGGCTGATCAGCGTGACCATCCCCGTCAGCATGGCAAGCAAAGTGACGGCGCCGAGACGAAAGCCTGGAGTGGCTGCGGCCGTTACCACGGTGACGGGCATCTCGGTGGTAGTGGTCGGGGCAACCGCGGCCGTCTTGCCGGTCGGTTCCTCTTGCTCGATGAAGTCGTAGGGCGTGGTGGCCGGCGGTTCGGGGGGGACGTCGACCGAGTCCATCCACACCTCGGTGATCGGCTCGGTCGCCGGGAGATTGGCCGTAAACCCCCCAGCGGGCACGTCGTTGGATGGACCGGACGCGGAAGGCGTGGTGGCCGGCTGGGCTGGGACACCAACTGTGGGCGCCCAGACCGGGTCGTCGGCGCCCCACTCATCATCGCCATCGATCACCGGCACCAACTCGGTCTGATCGCCGGCTCGGGTATCGGTCGCCACTGTCGGATTGGTCGGTGTCGTCGCCACTGTCGGCGTGGTCGTCGACGCGGTCGGGTGAGTTGGCGACGCCTCAGCGCTCGGCGGCGGCAGCATTTGGCGCTTCATCGTTGGAATCGATTCAGTCGGTTCGTCGGCGATCGCGGCCGCGTCGGGTTCAGACGTGGCCACCTCGACCGGATCGGTCGCGTCGGCGACCACATGCAGCGCCGCGCCGCAACCCGTGCAGAAGCGATCGACTCGCTGCACCGTCTTCCCACACTGGTGACACACCATGCAACCAGAGGATACGTGCCCCTGCGGGCTCGATGCCGTTGCTGGCGCAGTTGACACGCACCCGACATCGGCTCGTCCTCTGCTGGTTACCCGGTTGTCCACCTTGGCGTTCGTTGAGTCCGCCGTTGGCGACGCACTGTTCGACCCGCGGACACGCCAGAATGCTGTGATGGTCGGCCGTTTCGCACCTTCTCCAACGGGCGAACTGCATCTCGGCAATTTGCGCACGGCGCTTGTCGCCTGGCTGGCGGCGCGCAGCTCAGGGCGCCGCTTTTTGGTGCGGATGGAGGACCTCGACCGGGTGACGTCGTCCGAGCGGCACGAGCTCCGCCAGCTTGCGGATCTTGCGACGATCGGGCTCGACTGGGATGGTGAGGTGGTGCGTCAGAGCGACCGGTTTGATCTCTACCGTGCCGAGATCGAGCGGTTGCGGGTCGACGGACGTGTGTACCCGTGCTTTTGTACGCGTCGAGAGATCCGGGATGAGATCGATGCCGCGGCGCTCGCGCCTCACGTTCACCTCCCCGATCGCGCCTATCCCGGTACGTGTCGCGATCTCAGCGTCGACGAACAGGCCCAACGTCGAGCGGACGGCCGTCAACCGGCGTTGCGGCTGCGCACCGATGGCGAGGTGATCGAGTTCGCCGATCGTGTCCACGGCCTGACTCGTGGAGCCGTCGACGATGTCGTGTTGGCCCGTGCCGATGGCGTGCCGGCCTACAACCTGGCGGTTGTCGTCGACGACGCTGACCAGGGCGTGACTCAAGTGACCCGCGGCGACGATCTGCTCACGTCGACCCCGCGCCAGATATTGCTGCAGCGTCTGCTTGGCGCTCCGACCCCAGAGTACGTACACGTACCACTGATTCTCGGCGAAGACGAGCAACGCCTGGCGAAACGGCACGGTGCCGTCACCCTGGGGGACCTGCGCTCTCAGGGTTTGACCGTTACGGATGTTCTTGGGGCGATGGCGCGTTCGCTGAACCTGGCGGCGCCCGGCGAGATTGTCACGGTCGACCGTTTGGTCGACCGCTTCGACCCCTCTCGATTGCCGAAGACAGCGTCATATCTGTCCGACTTGCAGCGATAGACGTCGACCGACCCGAAGCCCCATGACTTACCAGAACAAGTTCTTGGGCACCGTGGAGCGATCGCTACGTACCGGGCGGGCGGGCGAGCGAGCGACCAGACGCATCACTCGTGGGCTAATCAGCGAACCGACCGGGAACAATCGGCCCACGAAGGGGGTTTCGGGCACGTGAGCAGCCTGTGCGCGATTTGTCACGCGATTCGAATCGAAGTGACACCGCCGTGTTGCGGAGATTCGGTAGCGTGGTTGGCGATATGCGTGTGACCGATGGATTGATGCTTGGGGCGGCGGTTGTGCTGTCCGGCTGTGCCAGTACTTCGTTGGCCAGCACGCCGGTACCGGCGCCTGCCCCATCGGTCGCCACCATCACGGATGCCCCCACCACAACCGTAGAGCCGTCGGCAACTACCGCCGAGTCCGGCACCACCGAAGAGGTCATCGTCACGGCCATTACCGAACCAGCGCCGATTCCGATCATCAATTCCACCGACATCATCTCCGTGCCGGTCGCCGATCCCCCGATTCTTGGTGTCGGCAAGAGCGACGGCGCCGAAACACAGCGTGCCCAAGAGCGACTGCTCGAGCTCGGCTTTTGGCTGCAGGCTGCCAACGGCGACTACGGACTCACGACGACGCAAGCGGTGATGGCATTCCAGAAGTACTACGGCGTGATCACCGACGGCGTGCTCGGCGACCAGACCGCGGCCATGATGACCGCCGTCACCGAGCGGCCCCTCGGTCGTGCCGACGCCGGAACGCTGATCGAAATCGACAAGGGCCTGCAGTTGCTGTTTTTTGTTATCGACGGCAAGTCCGAATGGGTCCTCAACGTTTCAAGCGGCACCGAGATCGCCTACGACGAGCCCGACAAGAACAATCCGGAGATACGTCAGGTGGGAGACTCCGTGACACGCAATGGGTTGCATGATGTCTATCGCGAGCGTTCAGACGGTTGGTGGGAAGGTGATCTCGGCGAGATCTACAGACCCAAGTACTTCACAGGTGGCATCGCCGTGCACGGCTCGAACAATGTCCCCGATTATCCCGCCTCGCACGGGTGCGTTCGCGTCAGCGTGCCGGCGATGGACTGGATCTGGGAAACCAACCTGATGCCGCTCGACACTCCGGTATGGGTCCACGAGGGCATCAGGTCCGCCGCCGCCCAGGGCTGAGCCACCCGTCGCCCGGGCGCCGGTTCGCCTCAGTTCGGTTAATCCAGCGAGAGACCTTTGGCGTAGGCAGCCTCCAGCTCGGTTCGCCTCTCGTCCCCGTCGATGTTCCCGGCGCCGGCGTACATCGCCACCAAATCGGGGGCATCATCGAGTTCGCCCCATGACTTGGGCTCCCACATCGCGGCCCGCCTGAATGCCTTGGCACAATGCCCGTATATCTCTGCGGTCTCGATCACCAGCGCCATCTTGGGTGTGCGCAGTTCGGCTGTGAAGCCGCCCAACAACTTGGGGTCGATCGTCAGCGTGGCGGGCCCGTTGATGCGGAGCGTCTCGTCTTTGCCGGGCACCATCATCAGCACCCCGGCAAAGGGGTGATCGATCAGGTTGCGATAGCTGTCGAGCCGGTTGTTGCCGTTGAGATCGGGGATCGCGATGTGGCGATCATCGAGGTGCCGCACGAAACCTGGGGGACCGCCGCGTGGCGAAGCGTCGACCGAGCCGTCTCCGTTCGTGGTGGCGAGCACCAGGAACGGGCAGCGGTCGATGAATGCCGCCATTCCTTCGTCGATCGAAGAGAGCTGCTTCCTCACCGCCCCCTCACTCGGCTTGCGGTACAACCCTTCGAGTTGGGCGATCGTGTCGATCCGGCCGGGAATGTCCATGTCCACAGTTTGTCACCATTCGGTGTCGCGGCCCGGAGGCCTTCGAGCTGCTCGCCGTCGTGACTGGGGGATGATTCTCGTCAGGCGTTCCCCGGAAACGGCGACGAGCTGTCGGGCCAACCGGTCTGCACGGTCGTTCTTGATGCTGAAGGCCGTGCCAGAAATCAGGCAAGTTTCGAACAGGGTCAGCGGCGTAGCTCGAGCACGTGCTTCAGCTGGGCGAGTTCTCGGTGCATGGCACGTCTCATGACGATCGTGACCATCGGCGCGATCAACCGTGAGAACCCTTTCGGCTCGGCATGGTTGCGTAACGTCATATGGGTGACGCGGTTGCCGACGGCGCGCCAGGTGTAGGTGGTGTCGATCGAGAAAGGGCCTCGTGCAGTGCGCGTCGCCACCTGCTCGCCAGGTGTGAACTCGACCACTTCGGAGCTGTACACCAGCCGCTTGCCCATGACGCGGGCATGAAATGTGATCTGCGATCCGAGCGTGATCGGTGGATCGGTCTGCCACTCGGCCGACTCGATCCGCCGGCACCACTCGGGAGCGTTCGATGGATCGCCGGCATAGGACGCGACCAAGTCGACCGGGCGTTCGATCACGATCGTGGTCGTGATCTTCATCGTTGTGGCCTGCGGACGTGTTCGGCGGCGATCGTGTCGAGCAGGTCGGCCTGGTCGCCCGGGCAAGAATCGGTGGCGGTCATATAGGCAATAGCTTTGCACTTGTAGTGATTCCGAGCAGCCGCCGCAACCGTTGCACACGCCGGTTGAGCCCAAGCCGGCACCTCGAGCAACGCGGGTACTTCTGCGATCAGGGTCGATTGGCCATGTCGCTCCCACGTTTTGTCGTGCCAGACTGGGGTTCGCTTGGTAGCGCGCACCGAGCCGCTCACCACTCGAACAATCACCACTCTGACAAAGGGATTCAACACGAGATGATGACATCACAAGAACTTGACCAGGCCGTCGCCGGCCAGACCGTAGCGATGCGGTTTCTCGCGAATCTCGAACGCCATGCCGATGTCGAGGTGTTGCGCTGGAAGGACACCAGTGGCAACTGGCAGACCCAGACCCTGGCGCAAGTCGCCGACGATGTTGCACGGTTGACCACCGGTCTGCGCGGGCTCGGCATCGGCAACGGTGACCGTGTTGTACTGATGCTGGCCAACCGGCCCGAATTCCATGCGATCGACCTCGCCGTGCTGTTCTGTGGCGCCACGCCGGTGTCGATCTATAACTCGTCCGCACCCGATCAGATCGACTATCTGGTCAATCACTGCGGTGCCAAGATGGCGATCCTCGAAAACGATGGGTTCAAGGGTCGCTTCGACGCCGTCGGCGACCGGCTCGGCACGATTGAGACGACGGTGATCCTCGAGCCGTCCGACTCGACCCCGGCCGACGTTGTGCGCCATGCCGACCTGCTCGCCTGCGAGCCGGCCGACCTCGATGAGGCCGCCGCCCACGGCGATCCCGATGATCTCGCCACGGTGATCTACACCTCTGGCACCACCGGCCCACCGAAGGGTGTGATGCTGAGCAACCGCAACGTGTGTTGGACGCTTGAGTCGATCAGCTGCTCCATGAAAGAGCAGACCGGGCTCGACGAGATGACCGGCTTCCGGCACGTGTCGTACCTGCCGCTGGCGCACATCATGGAACGCCTGCTGGGCCACTACTACCTGGTTGAGTTCGCGACCCAGGTCAACTGCTGTCCGAATACGTCGCTCGTCGCCGCGATGACAGCAGAGGTACACCCCCACTTCTTCATCGGCGTGCCACGCGTGTGGGAGAAGTTGCACGCCGGGGTCAATGCTGCCCTTGCCGCCAACCCCGAAGGCGCCAAGGCGTTCGCCGGTGCACTTGCTGCCGCCGAAGGGCTCGCCGACAAGGTTGCAGCCGGTACCGCTACCGCCGAGCAGGCCGCTACATACGATTATCTCGACCAGGCCGCATTCCAGCGCGTCAAAACGATGCTCGGGCTTGACCAGGCGAAGATTTGCATAAGTGGTGCGGCGCCGTTGCCGGCCGAGGTGATGTCGTGGTTCCGCACGATCGGCGTGCCGCTCAGCGAGGGCTACGGCATGTCAGAGACAACTGCGGTGCTCAGCTGGTCGCACCTTGCCAAGCCGGGCCACGTCGGTTGTGCTGTTCCCGGTGTCGAGATGAAGCTCGGCGAAGACGGCGAAGTTCTGGCGCGGGGCGGCAATATGTTCGAGGGCTACCTCGACGCCGACGAACAGACCGCCGAAACAAAGGATCCCGACGGTTGGGTGCACACCGGCGATATCGGTGAGGTCGATGGCGACGGGTACCTGCGGATCGTCGATCGCAAGAAAGAGCTGATCATCACCGCCGGCGGAAAGAACATCAGCCCCGCCAATTTGGAGGCAGCGCTGAAGGGGATTCCGCTCGTCGGACAGGCCTGTGCGGTTGGCGAAAAGCGCCCCTTCGTGTCGGCGCTTGTAGTTCTCGATCCCGATTCGGCCAAGGCATGGGCGGCCGTCCACGGGCTCGAGGGAGACGCCGCAACCATGGCGGCGATGGCCGATAACCCAGATGTCGTGGCCGAGATCGAGGCCGGGTTGATCGAGGCGATGTCGACGTTTAACAATGCCGAGTCGGTCAAGAAGATCAAGGTGCTCGGCGACGAGTGGCTACCCGACACCGAACTGCTGACACCCACATCGAAACTCAAGCGGCGCGGCATCCTGGCGCATTTTGCGGCCGATATCGATGCCATCTACTCGAGCTGAACCGAAGGCCCAACATGAAGCAACTGTCTGGGCTCGACGCAGCGTTTCTGTACATGGAGACGCCCAACACCTACGGGCACGTGAACGCGCTGGCGGTTTACCAACGTCCCTCACCGGATTTCGATCCGTACTCCGCCGTGTACGAACGATTTGGCTCGCTCGTCGGGCACCTGGAGCCATTGCGGCGTCGCGTCGTCGAGGTGCCGTTCGGGCTTGACCATCCGTATTGGGTCGACGACCCACACTTCGATCTCGACTTTCATGTTAGACAGATCGGCCTGGCACCTCCCGGCGCTGCCGACCAGCTCGCCGAGCAGGTCGCTCGCATCATCGGTCGCCCGATGGATCGCAGTCGTCCCTTGTGGGAGGTGTATGTGATCGAGGGTCTGGGCGATGGACGATGGGCCATGCTGACGAAGACTCACCACGCCACGATCGACGGTGCTGCTGGTGTGATCATGCTGAAGCTGATGACCGACGAAAGCGCCGATGCGCCGTGGCCGTACGAACCGGTTGCCTGGAAGGGCGAAGAGCTGCCTACCGACCGTGAACTGCTCAAGCGGTCGATCAACCACCTCGTGTCGAACCCGGTCAAAGGGGCTCGGCTCTCGCTGCGGATATTGCGCAACTTCGCCGAGTCGGCCGGCCTCAACAGTCTCGGCGAGCTGGCGACGAAGTCGCGCGAACTGATCACCTCGACCGCAGGCCGTTCCGAGCAGGCCAACGCCGTGTCCGATCAGGTCAAGCGGGTCACGATGCCGCTCACCGCGGCGCCGGCCACCCCCTGGAACAAGAGTGTCGGTCCAGACCGCCGGTTTGCCATGCGCTCCGAGTCGCTCGCCAACATCAAGCGCCTCAAAGATGCCACCGGCGGAACTGTCAACGACGTGGTGATGGCGATCTGCGCCGGTGCATTACGCGAGTACCTGCTGCACCACGACGCGTTGCCCGACGAACCGCTGCGGGCGATGGTGCCGGTATCGGTTCGCACGGGTCTCGAAGAAGACCCATGGACGAACCGCGTGTCGTCGATCATTGCGGAGCTCCCGACCAACTGCGCCGATCCGCTAGAACGTGTGGCGCGTTGCAGGGAGGCCATGAACGCCGCCAAGCTGCAGCTCGATCTGGTGCCGGCCGACGCCATTATGGAGGCGACCGACATCACATCACCGGTGATTGCCACTGCTGCTGTGCGCTTGATGGCCAGGCTTTCCGACCGCATAACGCTGCCGATCAATGTCGTCATCTCGAATGTTCCCGGTCCCCGCGAGGACCTCTACTTCGCCGGCGCCAAGCTCGATCACTACACACCGGTGTCGACGATCACCAACGGGATCGGTCTGAACATCACCGTGCACTCGTACGGCGATCAGCTCGACTTCGGCCTGGTGTCGGACCGCGAGCTGGTACCCGACCTGTGGGACCTTGCCGACCTCCACATCGATGAGGTCACCCGGTTGTTCAAGGCATCGGGCGCCGAATGGGCGGTGCCGCAAGGGCCTGCCGCCGGTCGCCGTGGTGCGATGAAACCGGTCGTAGCGAAAAAGACTGCTGCCAAGAAGTCGGCTGCCAAGAAGGCTGCACCCAAGCAGGCTGCACCCAAGCAGACTGCACCCAAGCAGACTTCGACCAAAAAGGTCGCCGCCAAGAAGGCGGCGAAGAGGTCGACCTCGAAGCGCTGATCAGTTGCCGGTCGCGACGGCGCGGTTGGGATCGGCCGACCACTCGCTCCACGAGCCTGGGTAAAGGCGTCCACCAAACACCCCCACCAGCGACATCGCCAGCAGGTTGTGGCACGCCGTGACACCGCTGCCGCAGTACACGATCGGACTTGAACCGAGCCCGGCAAAACGCTGAGCCAACTGCGCAATCGGCAGCATCAGACCATCGGCGCCGACATTGTCGGCATGGAATCGATTGACCGCCCCTGGAATGTGCCCCGCTTGGGCATCGAGCGGTTCGCTGTCTCCCCGAAACCGTTCGGGGGACCGGGAATCGATCACGGTGGCGCCCAGCGCACCACCTTGTTGAACGGCATCGGCGTCGATCACACCGGTCCAGTCAGGTGCCTGCGGATACGAGACTGCGCTTATCGCCGGGAGGTCGGCGGACACGGGGTGACCAGCCGCCGACCAGGCAGGGAACCCACCGTCGAGTACGGCGACTCGGCCGTGTCCGATCGAGCGCAACATCCACCACAAGCGTGAGGCGGTCGCCCCGCTGGCGCTGTCGTAGGCGACGACGAAACTGGCCGGGCCAATGCCGAGCTGCCCCAGCAGGGCAGTGAAGTCGGCGACGTTCGGCAACGGGTGCCGCCCGCCGCCCGGGCCTCTCCCCAAGTCGGTGTGAAGGTCGACAAAGCGAGCGCCGGGCACGTGCCCGGCGTGGTACTCGCGGCGACCCTGGTCGTGATCGGCGAGAAAGAAGCGCACGTCGCACACGACCAGATTCGGTTCGTCAAGGCGGGTTGCGAGGTCGGCGACGGAGATCAACGACATCTTCCGACCGTAGCGCAGCGCGTTGGCGCATGACGGCGCGGACTGGTTGATTCGACGGTTGAACGCTTCGTCGTTACGGCTTTAGCTTGTCGGCGTGACGACATTCGCTGACAAGCCGACACTGACCGGGAAGCTCGTCGTGTTGCGGCCGATGGTGGCCGACGACACCGAACACATGTGGGCCGACCTTCACGACGCCGAGACCATACGTCTGACCGGATCGCACGGCACGTTCGAGCGCCGACAACTCGAACAATGGTGTGCCAGTCGGATCGAGCAGACGGATCGTCTCGATCTGGCCGTCACCGACCGCAGCACCGGTGAGTGGGCCGGCGAAGTCGTGATCAACGATTGGGATCCCGACAACCGATCGTGCGGCTTTCGGATCGCGCTCGGTCCCGCTGCCCGTAATCGTGGTCTCGGCACGGAGGCGACCCAACTCGTTGTCGACTATGTCTTCGATCAGATCGACGATCCGCCAGTGAACCGCCTGTCGCTCGAGGTGTACGACCTCAACCCGCGTGGCTTGGCCGTCTACGAGAAGGTCGGGTTTCGATCTGAGGGTGTGCTTCGCCAGGCGTTGCTGTGGGCGGGAGACTTCCACGATGCGATGGTGATGAGCATCATTCGCGCCGACCGTTCTCTGTAACTGTCTTTGCCGGCCACGTGATCGTGTCGCGTGAGTTGGAGATGCCGCGTGTGGTGACCGCTGCATCAACGACCACGGAATCGCCCGATGCGTTTGATCGACGACCTCGCCGTGTGAGACGGCAAGGCCGTACTGTCGGACGTCATGAGTGCCGACACGATGAGTTCTCCCTTTGAAACGGCGCGTGCCGCAGTCGCCGACGGCGAGTCAACCCGAACCGCGGCGGCAATCGTCGTGGCGGCGCTCACACCGGAGGAAAAGCTCTGGTGTCTCGACGGTGATGCTCCAACATGGGCCGGGCTTCAGTTCCTCGGTCAAGGTGGATACCACGAAGCCCCGTTTTACGGCGCGGTCGTCGAGCGGGTCGGCATGCCGGGGATCGCCTTCTGTGACGGCCCGCGCGGTGTGGTGATCGGCAACGCCACCTGTTTCCCCGTATCGATGGCGCGGGGAGCCACATGGGACCCCGATCTCGAGCAACGTGTGGGCGATGTGATCGGGCGTGAGCTTCGTGCGTCGGGGGCCACGCTGTATGGCGGTGTGTGCGTGAACGTGTTACGCCACCCGGCGTGGGGCCGCGCCCAGGAGACCTACGGCGAAGACCCGCACCACGTGGGTGAGATGGGTGCCGCGCTGACCCGAGGAATCCAGCGCCACGCGATGGCCACCGTCAAGCATTTTGCCGCCAACTCGATGGAGAATGCCCGTTTCCGGGTTGATGTCGAAGTCGACGACGTGGCGCTGCACGAGGTCTACCTGCCACATTTCAAGCGCATCATCGACGAGGGCGTCGCCTGCGTGATGAGTGCCTACAACCAGGTCAACGGCCAGTGGTGCGGCGATTCGCGTGAGCTGCTCACCGATATTCTGCGCGTCGAGTGGGGCTTTGACGGGTTCATCATCAGCGATTGGATTTTTGGGATGCGCGACGCGGCGGCATCGCTACACGCTGGGCTCGACATCGAGATGCCGTGGCGGATGATTCGATTCTCGGACCTCCCTGCTGCGCTCGAGTCGGGCGAGGCGTCGTGGGAAGCGGTCGATCGGGCGGTCACGAATGTGATCTCGACACTGCTGAGGTTCGACTCGGTACTTTCGACGCCGAATCCTCCGATGTCGGTTGTGGGTGCGCCCGAACATGTCGCGTTGGCCCGCGAGGTAGCCGCCCGCTCGGTGGTGCTGCTGCGTAACGAGTTGGTCGATAGCCAGCCGGTGCTACCGCTGAAGTGCTCGAGCTTGCTGCGGATCGCGGTGGTCGGCGAACTGGCCGATCAGACGAACCTCGGCGACGGCGGGTCGAGCGATGTGTACTCGCTTGACAATGTCAATCTGCTCGCCGGAATTCGGGGCGCTGCGGGCGATACAGAGATCGTGCATGATGACGGATCTGATGTCGCAGCAGCGGCCGCGGTTGCCGCCGACGTCGATGTGGCGATCGTGGTGGTCGGCTACACGTCAGACGACGAGGGTGAGTTCATCGGAGACACGGGGACCGATCTGAGTCATCTGTTTCCCGCCGTCGACGAACCGGAGGTTGTTGCCGCGTTCCGGGCCTCGCTCGATCACGCCTTGCCGACTATCAAACCCGATCATGTGAGCGCTCGGCCCGGGCTTGGCTTTTCGAAAGGTGGGGATCGACATTCGATCCGGTTGCGGCCCCACGATGAGGAGTTGATCCAGGCGGTGGCGTCAGCCAACGAACGCACGGTCGTCGTGGTCCAGGCAGGCAGCGCGGTGGTGATGACCGATTGGCTGGGGTCGGTTCCCGCTGTCGTGCAAGCTTGGTATGGCGGGCAGCAGGCCGGACACGGGCTGGCCGACGTGCTTTTCGGCGAAGTCAACCCCTCGGCGCGCTTGCCGTTCACGGTCGCCGCTGACGAGTCGCATCTTCCCGACTTCGATGGTGAAGCCGATCGCGTCGTCTATGACCAATGGCACGGCTGGTGGCGATCGGAGCGCGAAGGTCACACCCCGACCTACCCGTTCGGGTTCGGTCTGTCATACACCACATTCGAACTCGGTGAGTTCGAGGTTGCCACGTCCGGTGATGAGATCGTGGTCAGTGGCTTGGTCAGAAATACGGGTGACCGGGATGGGGCCGACGTAGTGCAGGTCTACGCCTCGTTACCCGAGCCGGGGCGCCCCCGGCGTCTGGTCGGCTTTCGCCGAGTCGAGGTAGGGGCGGGCGAGAGCGCCACGGTAGAGCTCCGCGTCAGCATCGGCGCCATGGCGGTGCGCGACGGAGAACGTAGGGCATGGAAGCGGGTAACAGGCCGCCACGAGCTGTCGGTCGCCCGCAACGCCGCCGACCCGGCGGCCCGCCGTCTGGTGATCGACCTGTAGACCACGTTGTGTTTGACACAAAGTGGTCTTGCCGGCGCCGCGGGTCAGACAGGTTTTGGGCAGTGATTCTGAAGGTCCGCGAAATCTCGTTGACCGCCTCACCATGTGACGCAATAGCCTGGCTGTCGTCATGGAGGATTCGCCGATGCCTGCCCACGGCAACGTGATACTGACCGGGTTCATGGGTACCGGCAAGACAACGGTCGGTCGGTTGCTGGCCGAGCGATTCGATTACGAGTTCGTCGATACCGATCGAGTGATCGAGCAACGGCACGGTCCGATCCCAGAGATTTTTCGCGATCACGGTGAGGGCGAGTTTCGCCGCCTCGAACGTGACGTGGCGGATGAGCTGTCCGAACGTGACCGACTGGTGATCTCGACGGGCGGACGTCTGATGGTCGATGCGGTCAACGCCGCCCGGCTCGGCGCCACCGGAGATGTGTTCTGCCTGACGGCGTCGGTCGACACGATTCTCGCCAGGGTGATCGCCGATGACTCGCCGGTCGAGCGTCCGCTGCTCGACGGCACCGATGTGCTCCAACGGATCACACTGTTGCTCGAAGAACGCGCCCCGGCCTACGCCGGATTCGAGCACGTCGACACCGAGGGTCGCAAGCCGACTGAGATCGCCAACGAGATCGTCGATCGGATAGTCAGCCGGCACGCCTGAGGTTCCAACGGTGGACCAGCTTGCGTAGCTCGTCGACCCACAGCACCGTCGAGGCGAGCGCCAGCGTGATCAACCATTCGTTCACATCGAGCGGAGCGGTGTCGAACGCCCGTTGCAGCCACGGCAGGTGAACCACAGCAACCTGAAGGGCGACCGTCACGATCACGGCCACCCACAGGATTCGGTTCTCGAACGGACGCACAAAGGCGCTGACAAGGTCGGAGCGGGCGTTGAATGCGTTGAAAATCTGACCGATCACGAGCGTGCTGAACGCCATCGTGCGAGCGGTTTCGATGTCACCGTCACCCCCGAGCAAGCCGCCCGGTAGCCGTAGGTCGAGGGCGATCAGCGCGGCGACCGCGGACGTGATGCCGATCAGGCCGATCGTGACGAGCATCTTGCGGTCGACCACGCGGTCGGCGGGACGACGCGGCGGGCGATCCATCACGTTCTCGACAGCGGGATCGATGCCCAGTGCCAGGGCCAGTGCCCCGTCGGTGAGCAGATTGATCCAGAGGATCTGTGTGGCGAGCAGCGGCACCGCTGCGTCGCCGCCGACGGCGTGCAGGCCCAGAGCCGAGGCGGCCAGCACACCGATCACCATCACCAGCACCTCCCCCGTGTTCGACGCCAACAGGTAGCGCACAACTTTGCGAATGTCGGCAAAAATCTCTCGACCCTCACGCACAGCTTTCAAGATGGTGGCGAAGTTGTCGTCGGCGAGGATCATGTCGGCGGCTTCCTTCGACACTTCGGTGCCGGTAGTACCCATCGCCACCCCGATGTCGGCGCGCCGCAGCGCCGGCGCGTCGTTGACGCCGTCGCCCGTCATCGCGACGATCTCGCCGTCACCCTGCAACGCCTCGACGATCCGGAGTTTGTCCTCTGGCTCGACCCGCGCAAATACGTCATTCGATCTGACGAGAGCATTGAACCCGAACTGATCTGTGGCGTGCAGCTCTTTACCGGAGATGCCATGGGTAGCGCGACCGGCGGTTCTGATTCCCAACGATTCGCCGATCTTTACCGCCGTCGTGGGATGATCACCGGTGATCATCACGATCCGGATTCCGGCCGACTGGGCTTCGGTGATCGCCTTGGCAGCCTCGGGGCGGGGCGGGTCGAGGATGCCGACGACGCCGAGGTGGACCAGATCGTGTTCGTGGCGTTCGCCGAACTCCGGGGGTTGGGCGTTAGGCCGGGGTGGCTCGAGGTCGCTGGGGTCGAATGGCCGGTAGGCGACTGCGATCGTGCGCAGCGCGCTCGATGCCAGACGATCGACCTCGGCAGCGATCCGGGTTCGCCGCTCGGCGGTGAGCGCGACTACGTCGAGGCCAACCTGCTCGTGTGTGCAGCGGTCGAGGATCACGTCAGGGGCACCCTTGCTGCACAGCATCAGAGCGTCGTTGTTGTTGCCGTTGCTGTCGTGGACAGTCGTCATCCGCCGGCGCTCGGCAGAGAATGGGATCTCGGCGACACGATCGGGCCGACCGTTGACCGGCGCCACTCCGATCTTGTGTTCGGCAACCAAGAACGCCGCCTCCGTCGGGTCGCCGTTAACGGCCCAGACACCCGGTTCGTGCTCGCGAAGCGAGGCGTCATTGGCGAGGCTGCCGACGTTCAACGTGGCGGTCACCTCGCCTGTCACCAGATCTGGTGGGGTGGCCGTGTCGCGGATCACCAGTTCGCCGACTGGCTCGTATCCGACACCCGTGATGTCGACCGCACCGGAGGCCGTGACGACCTGAACGATCGTCATCTCGTTGCGCGTCAGCGTGCCCGTCTTGTCGGTGCAGATCACCGACGCCGATCCGAGTGTCTCGACCGACGACAGCCGCTTGACGATTGCCTGCTCGCGGGCCATCCGCTGCACGCCGAGGGCAAGCACCACAGACAGGATCGCCGGGAGCCCTTCCGGTACGGCGGCCACGGCCAGTGAAACACCGATCAGCAGAGCGTCGACGGTCGTGGCGAACGAACGTGTTTCGGCGGTGATCAGGACGGCGCCGACGATCAGCGCTGACAAGACGACCACGGCAATGCCGAGCCAGCGTCCGAGCCAGGCGATCTGCTGTTGCAGCGGAGTCGGTGAGTCTTCCTGATCGAGCATCGTGGCAATCCGGCCGATCTGGCTGTTCATGCCGGTGGCGACCACGACGGCCTCTCCGCGGCCGCGTACGACAGCGGTGCCACTGAACGCGATGTTGGTGCGCTCGGCGAGTGGTGCTTCGGAGGCGACCATCACCGTAGATTTCTCGACAGGCATACTCTCTCCCGTCAACGGAGCCTCAGCGATCTGCAATGACGAAGAGTTCGTCAGTCGGCAGTCGGCGCCAACGGCGTCGCCCTCGGCCAGCAGCACTAAGTCACCGACGACGAGATTGGCGGTTGGAATGCGATCGACCACGCCGTCGCGGACCACACTGGTGCGGGTTGCGCTCAGTCGTTGCAGGGCGGCGACCGCCTTGATCGCCTTGGACTCCTGCCAGAATCCGATCCCAGCGTTGAGCACAACGATGGCGGCGATCACGAACGCTTCGAGCGGCGTTTCGTCGGCGCCGTCGCTCCACCAGGCGATCAGCGAAATCAAGATCGCTACCAGCAACAAGATCACAAGCGGATCGGTGAACTGGTGACCGAGCCGCCGCCGCCACGGCGTCGAGGCAGCGGCAGCGATCTCGTTCGAGCCGCTTTCGACAAGCCGGCGCGCCGCTTCAACCGACGTGAGTCCTGAAGTCGGGTCGGTCGCGACGCCGTGGATAATGTCCGCGATCGGCAACGCCCAGGGTTCGTTTGGTGGGGACGCCATCGACGGGGGGGGGTCAGCCGGAGGCGTCCCCGACGGTCGTCGAACGGCCGATCGGGGGAATCACCAGCACCGGGCAGTGACTGTGTTCGACGACCTGGTGGGCTGTGCTGCCGAGCCGAAGTTCGGGCCTGTTGCCCGCCCCACGTCGCCCGACCACGATCACTGACGCGTCGTCGTCATGGGCCGTCCGGAGCACGGCATCGACTGGTGCTCCGTGCACCAAGCGAATCTCGAACTCGTCGTGGCCATCCTCGCGGAGCGCCTCGCACCACACATCGACATGCTCGGCGATCTGTTGTTGGTGATCGTGCGTTGGCACATGCTCGCCATCGATCATCTCTGTCAATCCGATCGCGTGTACCACGACGAGATGCGCCCCTGCCCGTGCGGCATACCGGCCGGCAAAGATCAGTGCCCGCCCGGAATTTGCGGATCCATCGATGCCGACGACCACGGGGCCGACTCGCGAACCAACCATGATGACCTCGTTTCTGCGCTGTCAGCGCTGCCTTCTGGGCTCCATCTGACTCGATACCAACCCCAGCATGCCAGAGGCGATGGTCCTGGGGTCTGTCGGCTCTTACCGAGCGGCGGCAGCGAGCCCGCTGAAGCGTCTCATCTCCACCTTTCAGACCACTTTCGTTGCTAACAGGAATGCCGAAGGCGTCGCGAAAGCCCTGTTCAACAGGGTGGCGGCATGTTCCTCATCACACGTACAGCACTGATCGGCATCTTGCTCGTTCAGAGCCCGATCGGCACCGCCAGCGACGCCGAACCGGCTGCGCTCGTGAGCTTGAATCCGGAGATCTCCTTCGTAGCCGGCTCAGTCGCCGATCGCCTGACGGCGCTGGACGCCGTTGGGAGTTTCGTGGGGGAAGGCTTGGCGTTGCCAGATTTAGAGATTCGCTTTCACGCCGATTCCACCGGCTGCGGCGGGCACCGAGGGCTGTTCCACCACAATGACGGGGAACCAGCGATCGATCTGTGTTTCGAGGGTGAGTTCCTGGTGCTTCACGAGCTCGGGCATGCGTGGGAGCACTTCAACCTCGACGATCTGGACCGGGCCCGCTTCCAGCAGCAGATTGAAGCGCCGACCTGGAACGCCGCCGACACACCTCACAGCCGTCGGGCGATCGAGATTGCCGCCGACACACTGGCGCACGGCTTGCTCTCCGAACCGCTGACGGCAGGGCAGAATCGAGATCGTGAGTTCGCCCAGTATGAGTCGCTGACCGGGATCCCGACGCACCGGGCCACGTCACTCGAGCCACTGGAGGCCGTTTCGTCGATCGATACCGAACAACTGGATCGCGCTGCTACCTACGCCGAGGGGAGCCGGGCGACTGCCGCCATCGAGGTGGGATGACGGGCGTATCCCCAGCGTGCGGGATGTAAGGAGGATGAAAGGTGGACCTGGTCAACTGGTCTCGAACGGGGCGCAGCGCGGTCGGTCTAGGATCGCCGAGGGGTCGAGAGGGGAAAGCCGTGGAGTTTGGGATCCTGGGTCCGTTGCAGGTCGTCGACGACGGGCAGGCAATCGCCATCGGCGGTCGAAAGCTTCAGTCTCTGATGGCCCTGCTGATCCTCAACGCCAATCGAGTCGTCACGACCGACCGCCTGCTTGACGAGCTGTGGGGTGACGATGCCGCCGGCAGGGAGAAGACGTTGTGGGTGTACATCTCGAGATTGCGGGCGGCGCTGGGTGAGCGCGACATTCTGGTCACACGTGATCACGGGTACTCGCTGCTGATCGGGCCGGACGATCTCGACGCCAGCAGGTTTGAAACGATGGTGGCAGCCGGTCGGGTGTTGATGAGCAACGATCCGGCGCGGGCCTCTCAGCTGCTGAGCGACGGGCTCGCCCTCTGGCGGGGGCCGGCGTTCGAGGAGTTTTCCTACGAAGACTTCGCCCAGGCCGAGATCGTTCGTCTGGAAGAATTGCGCTCGCTCGCCGTTGAGGATCGGATCGAGGCCGACCTGAAGCTCGGACGTTCCGGCGAGCTGATCAGCGAACTCGAGTCGTTGCATCGCGCCTACCCGACACGCGAGCGTCTGGTCAGCCAGTTGATGTTGGCGTTGTACCGGTCCGGACGCCAGATCGACTCCCTGGCCGTGTTCAGGCGCTACCGGCTACATTTGGTGGAAGAGCTCGGCGTCGATCCGTCACCCGAGCTACGGCGGCTCGAGGAACAGATCCTGCTTCACGACTCGCGGCTGCAAGCCCGTCACAGGGGTAGCCATTCCAACGACGAGCCGATCCCGGACGGCGCGCCGAATCCGTTCAAGGGCCTGCGTTCGTTCCTCGAGGACGACGACGGCGACTTCTTCGGACGCGACCGGATCGTCGCAGAGGCGGTGCGACGTCTCGCCACAGACACCGCACTGCTTGCCCTGGTCGGGCCGAGCGGTTCTGGCAAGTCGAGCATTGTCCGAGCGGGCCTGATTCCGGCGCTGCGCAAGGGGGCAATCGAAGGCTCCGACGGCTGGTTGATCGCCCAGATGGTCCCTGGCTCGCGACCGTTTGCCGAACTCGAGGCGGCGCTGTTGCGCTCGTCTCTGGACGCCCCCGACAGCCTGTCCGACCAACTCGCCGATCGTGAAGCCGGCATGCTGCGGGCCGCACTGCGGGTGCTGCCGACCGATACGTCGAACCTCGTGCTGGTGATCGATCAGTTCGAGGAGCTGTTCACACAGGTCACCCATGAGGCTGATTGCGGCGATTTCCTGACCGGCTTGTTGAACGCCATCGATGACTCGCGGGGCCGGGTCAAGGTCGTGATCACTCTGCGAGCTGACTTCTACGACCGTCCGCTCGCCTATCCCGAGTTCGGGGCCCGGCTCGGGGACGGAATCATCAACGTCGTCCCGCTGACCTCGAACGAGCTTGAATCAGCAGCACTGCAACCAGCCGAGCGTGCCGGCGTGATGCTTGAGCCGGCCCTGATCGCCACCCTGTTGACGGATGTGATCGGTCGCCCCGGTGCACTTCCATTGTTCCAGTACGCCTTGACCGAGCTGTTCGATCGCCGCATCGACAACACGCTGAGCCTTGGCGCATATCACGCCATGGACGGCGTGAGTGGTGCGCTGAGCCGCCGCGCCGACGACTTGTTCGCACAACTCGACGACGAGCAGCAGGCCACGGCCCGACAGCTGTTCCTACGTCTCGTCAGCATCGCCGACACCGACGAGTGGACGCGCCGCCGTGTTCCGGCGTCGGAGATCCTGTCGCTCGACGTCGATGTGTTCGCTCTGCAAACGGTGATCGATTCTTACTCCGCCCACCGCCTCCTCATCCTCGACCGCGATGTGGTCACAGATTCGCCGACCGTCGAAGTCGCTCACGAGGCGCTGCTCACCAACTGGACACGCCTGAGCGACTGGATCGAAGCCGCTCGCGAGGATGTCAAGCGCCATGTTTCGCTTGCGGCGGCGATGGCCGAGTGGAGCGACGCCGACTTCAACCACGACTTCTTGTTGCGCGGCGCCCGGCTCGAGGCGTACACGACGTGGGCTGCAACCGCCACGATGCAACTCACGCTCGACGAGCGTCAGTTTCTCGATCTGTCGACGGTGCGCCACGAAAACACGCTCGAAGAAGAGCAAACCCGATCGATGAGGGGCGACAGGGCCGAGCGTTCGGCGCGTCGCCGGCTGTGGGCCGTTGCGGCTGTCGTGGTGCTCGTCATAGGGGCTACGGGCGCCTACGCGGCTGGTGTGTTCGACAGCGGACCCGGCCCGACGGTCGCCTTCTTTGGTGACCGCAGCGACGACGGTTGGAACGCCAACATCGGAGCCGGTCTCGACCGTGCGGCGAATGACATCAACATGAATCTGATCGATGCCCCGTCCGTTATCGATCCTGGCGCGGAACTGCCAAAACTGGCGGAGTCCAGCCCCGATGTCATCATCAGCGACGGGACACTGATATTCGCTTCGCCGGAGGTGCTCGGCGACTTCCCCGACATCAGGTTCGGCCTGGTCGACGGCTTCTTCGATGCGCCCAATGCGGTATCCGTCTCGTTTGCCAACGAACAAGGCGCCTTCCTGGCTGGAGTAGCTGCGGCGTTGAAGTCAGAGACGGGAGTGGTCGGATTCGTCGGCGCAACGGCGATCCCCAACATCGAGGAGTTCCGGGCCGGATTCGAGGCTGGTGCCGTCTGGGCCGATCCTGACGTCGAGGTGCTGGCGACCTTCATCGAGCAGCAGTTCATGGCAGAGGTCGGCGGTCTCGTCAACGCCTTCGCCGACCCGCAACTTGGGTACGACCGAGCGGTGTCGTTGTACCAGCGCAATGCCGATGTGGTGTTCCACGCTTCCGGGTTCTCTGGATGGGGCCTATTCGATGCCGTGGTCGACCAATCCGAATCGACCGGGAGACGGCTCTGGGCGATCGGTGTCGACAACGACCAATGGTTCGACGTCAACCCGGTGCAACGCGACTATGTGCTGACATCGGTGATCAAGCGCGGTGACAACGCCGCGTACCAGTTGATCAAGCGGATGCTTGGCGACGACGTGGTCGGCGAGATCGCCTCAGTCGGGCTGGCCGAGCATGCCTTCGACTACTCGACCCAGGGGGGCGGCATGACCGCCGAGATCGCGGCGACGGTCGACCGGGCGATCGATGACATCATCAACGGACGGATCGTTGTTGCGACCACCCCGGTCGGCGAGGTGCTCAATCTGGACGAGGCCCAGAACGCGTTCGAAGCGGCGTTCTCGGGGCGCTCTAGCAATCAGATCGACGAGCAGCTTGGAGCCACCGTCGAGCGACACTCCGAAGAATTCGACGCATCCTGCGCCGATCAGCACCATGGCAGGATCTGCGCCGAATTCTTCATCAGGTACGCCGACGAGTAACGATTGCAACCCGGCGGACCCGAGCTCAGGGCGAGCGTGCACATCGTCGGTGCGGCAGACTTGGTATATGGCCAACTTTGACAACGTGTCGGCGTCGATTCACTACGACGTCGAGGGTGACGGGTTTCCGGTGCTATTGATCGCCCCCGGCGGTATGCGTTCGGCCAACGAGCTCTGGAACGGTATGCCGTGGAACCCGCGCACGGCGCTGGCCGGCGACTACCGCGTGATCGGGATGGATCAACGCAACGCCGGGCGCTCGACGGGGCCCGTCAGCGCCGACGACGGCTGGGCTACCTACACAGGTGACCAACTGGCGCTGCTCGACCATCTCGGCGTCGAACGTTGCCATGTGGTCGGGATGTGCATCGGCGGGCCGTACATCATGGGCCTGCTTGCCGCCGCTCCCGAACGTTTCGCCGCGGCGGTTGTACTGCAGCCGGTAGGGATCGATGGCAACCGACAGGCGATGTACGACATGTTCGACCAGTGGGTCGAGACGATCGGCGAGGCCCATCCCGAAATGACCCGCGCCGATTGGGATTCGTTTCGTAGCAATATGTGGGACGCCGAGTTCGTGCTGACCGCCACGCCCGAGCAGGCGGCCGCCGTGACGACGCCGATCTTGGTGGCGATGGGCAACGACCTTTATCACCCGCAGTCGACGTCGCGTCGCCTCGCTGAGGTGGCGCCAAACGCGACCCTCATCGAGCAGTGGAAAGAGGGCGAGGCGCTGACCGCCATCGATTCCACGATCAAGGGCTTCTTGGCCGAGCAGACGCTCTGACGGCGTGGCTATCTGCTACAAACCGAACATGGCGAAGATTCGGCTGATTACCCTGGTCGTTATCTGTGGTCTCGCCGCCTGCACGGGTGGTGACGATCCGCCGCCCACCACGTCGAGCACGATCGCCACAACGGTTCCGCTGGTGACCACACCGCCGCCGAACCTGACCGAGTCGTACTTCGAGTCGCTGGCGACGGCCGCTGTGGGCGGGCTTGGTGAGGCCTCGGCGGCTTTGCCGGGCAGCGCGGCGGCGATCTATGCCGAGCACCAAGCCGCGTCACGCGGCCTGCTCGGCCTCGTAGCACCTCGCACGCTTGTAGTTGTTGGGCAAGGCTTTGAGGTTTGTGACCCGAGCGATGTCTGCAGCACCTATGCAGCTGTTGTTACCGATCCGGCGACCGGCCAGGTGTCCAGCTTCTCGATCGACGGCGTTGGGTTGACGGGCCGGATCGTGGGTGGCGGGTTGATCGCCGACCGCGACGGCGTGGTCGCCCGCGTGAAATCTGCGTATCAAACGGTCGACGGCGACCTGACAGTGTTGCTCGAGATCGACAACACCAGCGACGTGACGGTCGAGTTATTCGGGTTCGCAGCGGTGCTCGAACCTGGAGTCGGCAGCGACAGTGTCGAGACGACCGGTGCCTGGGGAACAGGAACCATCGAGCAGGGCGTCACCGCCGACCTGCTGTTGCGTTTCCCGCACGCTGATGTCGGCGGCCAACTGCGTCTCAGCGGGTTGCGCAGCGACGGTATCGACATGGCTCTCGATGTACGAGTGCCGACGGTGAGCGGATGACAGCGGTTCGTCAATCGAGCTGCGGGGTGCCAAAGTCGTCAGGGGTGATCTCGACGACCTTGAGTGGCAGCAGCCGAACCTCGAGTCGATCGGCGCCTTCGATCGACTCGAGCCCGATCCGGCGCAACGTGTCGAGTCCGAGCGGCGTGCCCTCTGCCCCAAGATCGATGTAAACGTCGGAGCCGACGATTTCGGTGGCGATCAGACGCACGCTCGATCGTGGCCCGATCCAAGCTTGTACGACCCGCTCGAGTCTTACCGAGGCCGGCTCTGCGGTGAGGCCCGGATCGAACGACTGGATCCACCGTATGTTGAGCACGACCGTGCCACCCAGGGCATCGGCAACCTCGTTCTTGATATCGGGATCGGGCGGCGGCGGGGCCGGCCCGCTGACCGCGACGTTGACAGTTCCGTTGTCGTACTCGAGATCTAGTACGTCGAGCTGAACACCATCGATCGCCAATCCTGAGACCCACTCGTCGATCACGTCACGGGCGACATCGGCGGGGTCGGGCGGGGGCTCCGTGTCGGCGCGGGCTACGCCTTGCGCCCGCTGATCCCATCGAACGATCGCTTCAGCATCGTCGCCCAGCAACGGTTCGAGCTGTGTTGCCAACTTGTACGCGCTAGGCGGCTCGTCGAGTCCCGTCAGTTCGACCACGACCTGCGTACCGTAGACATCGAGGTGGGTGACATCGAGCTGCGTCTCGCCCAGCCACACATCGATCGTCGCCGCGATCTCGTTGACCTGTTTCGATGACTCGGCTGCGTCGAGCGAGCGGGTCGTCAAGGGAATCGCGATCGCCACAGTGGCGACGACGATCCCGATCGTGGTCATCGCGATCCGCGAACTTTGGAACGCCAGACGTACCGTTGGAATTACTCCGGTCGCCAGAAACACGATCAGGGCGCTGACGATGATCGCCAGCAGGTTGGTGATGAACAGCAGCGCCGAACCCTCTGCCAGCACGAGCCGGTCGGCATCGATCAGCACGCCGGTGGCGGCCAACGGGGGCACGAGGGCAACCGCCACGGCCACGCCGGGAAGAGCCCCTGACATGTCTTCGCGGGCGGTGGCATAGGCGCCAGCTGCACCGGCGGCGATGGCGACGATCAGGTCGCGCACATCGGGTCGGGTGCGGGCCAGGACCTCTGCGCCGATCGTGACCGTCGGCAACAGCCGGGCCAGCACGACGGCGAAGAAGACCGACCACAGTGCTCCGCCGACGACCAGGAAAGCGGCCTGAATGGCGCGTTTACCGAGCCCCAATCCGACCGCTGCCGAGAACGACATGATCGGTGTCATCAGCGGTGCGATCAGCATCGCCCCGATCACCACGGCGGCTGAATCCGCCGCCAACCCCATCACCGCAATCGTGACCGAGAGTGTGAGCATCAGAGCGAACCGCACGACCGACTGGCGGTTCTGCGCGGGCAGCAACAGGGCCATGATCCGTAGCTGCTCGTCGTGATCCAGCCGACCGTCGTCGCGCAGCAGGTCGGCGTAGACGGCGTGATGTGTCCGCGGCCGACGTAGCCCACCGGTGATGTCTCTCAGCCGGTTCAGCGCACCTGACTCGCGAGCGTGGTCATCCATCGGCGCTGAGCGTACGCCGTACGGAAACGTCCCCTGGAACCGGTGCCTAGAAGCTTCCTTCTTCGGCGCGGTCGATTCTTTGCAGCAAGATCAAGTCTTCGTGCAACTCCATCCAGATGTCATGGAATGATTCGCACATCACGCCGGTGAACTTTCTTGTCTCTCCATTGGCCACCGCGTCGACGGCGAGTGCAAGGCGGGTGTTGTACCTGGCGATTCGCGACACGGCGTTACCGAGCCCGTCGATCACCGGTTCGGCATCTGCGGCCAGCTGTGTCAGCTGATCGATGCGGAGCTGGTCGTAGGCGGCATCGCTGTGATCGTTCGGTTCTCCGTTGCGGAGCTGCCAAGCGGTGCAGAGTTGCTTGAACGTGTCGTTGAGTTTCAGGAACGTCCGGTAGTTCTCAGCCAACCCGACCTGGGCCGAATCGTCGGCGAGCTGGTCGAGTAGCGCCGCATGCTGCTCCCTGCCGGCCGGGAGCAAGCCGTAGATTTGCCGCTTTTCGATGTAGCGCACGAAGCCGTTCTTCACGAGCCCGACCAGGAGGTCGTGGGGATGGTGCCCGAGGCTCTCGACGAACCCGTCGGCAGTCACGAACCCGCGCACCCGCAAGGTGTGCAGCACGAGCACCTCGTCGTCGTGAAGTTCGGTGGACGCAGCTGTGACAGGCGCGGCGGCCAAGGCCTGTGCCGGTTGGACGCCAGCGACGTCGGTGGGGTGCTCGGTGAAGTGTTCGGCGAAGTCGAAATCGACGTCGTTGATGTTGACCCTCCCACACGCCAGCAGTGCTTGGGCAACACCGAGCCGGGCGAGCGGCACCCGGAACGGTGAACAGCTCACCGAGTCGAGCCCGAGCCGCACCAGAAAGTTGGTCGACGCAGGATGTCCGGCGTGTTCGCCGCACGCCCCGAGCTTGATGCCCGGCTTGGCGGCGCGCGCCGCCGCTGTGGCGATCCGCAACAGCTCGCCGACACCATCTTCGTCGAGCACTTCGAACGGATTGGCCGGCAGGATGCCCTGCGCCTGGTAGGCGGGCAGCAACTTCGACTCGACGTCGTCGCGGCTGAACGCATAGGTCATCTGGGTCAGATCGTTGGTACCAAACGAGAAGAAGTCGGCGTGTTCGGCCAACGCCCCGGCGGTCAGAGCGGCGCGCGGCGTCTCGATCATGGCTCCGACCGTTACGACCTGCGACGCCAGCTCGGGGTGCCCGCTCCGGTCGAGTACGCCGGTCACCCAGCTGCGCGCGATCCGCAGTTCCTCGGCGTCGACGACGAGCGGGATCATCACCTCGACGTGGGGCCTCTTGCCGCGTTCGAACAGGCTTGCGGCGGCGGTGCACAACGCCCGCACCTGCATCTCGTACAGGCCGCCGCGCACCATCGCCAGCCGGACGCCGCGGGTGCCGATCATCGGATTCGACTCGTGGAGCCGACGCACGGCGGCGATCTCGACCCGCTCATCTCGGCTGAGTTCGCCCCTCGCCTCGCGAGCGGTGAGGTCGAGCAGGTCGGGCAGGAACTCGTGGAGCGGTGGGTCGAGCAGACGAACGGTGACGGGCAGGCCGTCCATCGCCTCCAGCACGGTCTCGAAGTCGACGGTTTGGGCGACCTCGAGCTCATTCAAGGCAGTACTCGCTGTGGCTGGGTCATCGCTGAGGATGAAGCGCCGCATCGCCGCCAACCGGTCGGCGGCCAGAAACATGTGCTCCGTTCGGCACAACCCGATGCCCTGCGCGCCGAGTTGGCGACCGACCGTGGCGTCGCCCTGGGTGTCGGCATTGGCGCGCACCTGTACGTGACCGGCAGCAACCGTGTCAGCCCAAGCCAGCAGTGTCGTGAGTTCGGGTGGGGCTGCAACGCCAGACGTGGCGAGCACTCCGGCATAGATGTGTCCTGTGCTGCCGTCGATAGTGATTTCGTCGCCGGCCTGCAGAATTTGGTCTCCGATCGTTACCGTGTCGGCTTCGATGCGCACCTCGGCGGCGGCGACGACGGCGGGGATGCCCCAACCTCTGGCGACCACAGCCGCGTGGCTGACCATGCCACCGCGGCTGGTCAGGATGCCCTGCGAGGCCTGCATGCCGAGCACGTCGTCAGGTGTGGTCTCGCGACGAACCAGGATCACGTGCTCGCCGGCCTCGCCGGCCGTCATCGCCGCGTTGGACGTGAGCACGATCCTGCCAGTCGCCGCGCCCGGCGAGGCCGCCAGGCCAATCGCTATGGGTTTGGCGTCGATATCGGCAGACAGGCTGGCGTGGAAGAAACCGGCGAGCGCCTCGGGCTCGACACAGTTCAGAGCGGCGGCAACGGCCAACGCGTTCTTCGCTTGGGTTGCCCCGTGAACTGCCGCGATGATCACGCCGGCGACATCAGCTGTCATCCGGGTGACGTTAGCCACACAGCGACCAGCTGGGTATCGACGCCACCCCAATCACTCGGCCAGAGTTACCGCAGGTGCCAGCAGGCACCATTAGCAACGCTGGTGAGGGGTGCAGCGCTTTGGCCAGCCACGGGACACGGCACGTCCGACTGCCAGCGGACAACGTGATCGCGGCGTCAGGTGTTGGCTCGGTCGAGTACGGCGCGAACTTCGGTGGCGATCTCGACGGCTGTTGCTCCCGGCGTCAGCACGGCGGCGATGCCGGCAGCCGTCAGCTGGTCGAGGTCGTGGTCGGGAACGATGCCGCCGAGGATCACAGGTATCTCGCTACCCAGCTTGCGAACCGCTTCGACGACCAACGGGGCGAGTGTCATATGGGCCCCCGACAGCATCGACAGACCAATCGCGTCGACGTCCTCATCGACCGCCGCTGCAGCGACCGTCTGCGGTGTCTGGAACAGCCCGGTGTAGATCACCTCGAAACCGGCGTCGCGCAGGATCCGGGCCACGACCTTGATGCCACGATCATGCCCATCGAGGCCCACCTTGGCAATTAGGATTCGTTCGCTCATTTCGGTTCTCCGTGTCGTTGGTGGATCTCAGATCACTGGCACTTCGACATGGCGACCAAACTCCGACTCCATCGTGCCCATGATCTCACCCAGGGTGGCGTAAACCTTCACCGCGTCGATCAGCGCCGGCATCAGATTGACGCTGCTATCGGCCGCTTCGGTGCGGATCCGCTCGAGAGCCGAATCGACGGCGTGCTGATCGCGGTCGTGGCGAACCTGGTCGAGACGTTTGCGTTGGCGTGACTCGTCTTCGGTGGTGATCTTGAGCAGATCGATCTGGGCTTCGTCGTTGCCCTCGGTGTAGGCGTTGACCCCGACCGTGATGCGGCGCCCGGCGTTGAGCTGGCGCTCGAGGTCGTAGGCCGAGTCGGCAATCTTTCCCTGGAACCAGTTTTCCTCGATGCCCTTGATCGCACCCTCCAGCATCGACCCGTCGCCGAGCTGGTGGAGATATCCAAACAGATGCTCGGCCTGGGCCTCCATCTCGTCGGTGAGCGCCTCGAGGAAGTACGACCCACCGAGCGGATCGGCCACGTGTGTGACGTTCGTTTCGTTGGCGATCACCTGCTGGGTGCGCAGCGCGATTCGGGCGGCCTTCTCGGTCGGCAGCGCCATTGCCTCGTCCATCGAGTTGGTGTGCAGCGACTGAGCGCCGCCCAGCACACCGGCGAGTGCCTCGATCGCCGTACGCACGATGTTGACCTCGGGCTGTTGGGCGGTCAGCGACACGCCTGCGGTCTGGCAATGGAAACGAAGCTGCATCGAGCGCTCGTGGGCGGCGCCGTAGCGCTCTTTCATCCAGCGCGCCCAGATCCGTCGGGCGGCGCGGTATTTGGCGATCTCTTCGAAGAAGTCGATGTGGGCGTTGAAGAAGAAGCTCAATCGCGGGGCAAACGTATCGACCGGCAACCCGGCCTGCATCGCCAACTCGACATAGGCGAACCCGTTCGCCAAGGTGAATGCCAACTCCTCGACAGCCGTCGAGCCGGCCTCGCGGATGTGGTAGCCGGAGATCGAGATGCTGTGCCAACGGGGCATCTCGGCGGCGGTGAAGTCGATCGTGTCGCGTACGAGCCGCATCGATTGACGGGGAGGAAACACGAACTCCTTCTGGGCCTGGTACTCCTTCAAGATGTCGTTCTGGAGTGTCCCGCCAAGGTGAGCGCGAGGGGTGCCGGCCCGCTCGGCTTGGGCCACGAACATGGCGAAGATCACCGCAGCCGGGGAGTTGATCGTCATCGAGGTGGTGATCTCGCCAAGGTCGATGCCGCTGTACAGATCCTCCATGTCGGCGATCGTGTCGATCGCCACACCACAACGCCCAACCTCGCCGAGCGCCATCGCGTCGTCGCTGTCGATGCCGAGCAGCGTCGGCATGTCGAACGCCGTCGACAAACCCGTGCCGCCTGCCTTGATGATCTCCTTGAAGCGCCAGTTTGTGTCGTCGGCGGTGCCGAACCCGGCGAACATCCGCATCGTCCACAGTCGCGAGCGGTACATCGATGCGTACGGCCCGCGGGTGTACGGGAACTGGCCGGGGAACTCGCCATCGTCTGGGCCGTACACCGGCTCGAGCGGAATCCCCGACATCGTCTGGAAGTCGGCGTCGCGAAGAGTCGAGGCATCGAACACCGCTTCCCACAACTCGCGATTGCTGGGCTGATGTGTCGCCATGATGACAGATTACTTTGATGTCCAAGTAATGTCCATGTCGCGGTATGGTTCGAGTGGTGGAGATCTCGCCGGGGCTACGACACGACCCGATCGAGTTGGCGCGCCGCAACTGGATCGCTGCCGGCTGGGCCGATGCCGCTGACGGCATGGCGCTGGTGACCTCGATCATGCGAGTGCAACAGCTGCTGCTCGGCCGGATCGAGGCGCTGCTGCGGCCACACGGTCTGACGTTTGCCCGCTTCGAAGTGTTGCGGCTGCTGGCGTTCACACGGCGTGGAGAGTTGCCGGTCGGCAAGATCGGAGAGCGCCTGCAGGTCCATCCGGCGAGCGTCACCAACGCTGTTCAACGCCTGGAGGAAGCACGACTGGTGGTTCGGCGAACGAATCCCGACGACGGGCGCAGTGTGCTGGCCGAGATCACGGTGGCCGGCAGATCGCTGGTGGAATTGTGCACGGTGCTGCTGAACGAGCAAGTGTTCCGCCAGCTCGATCTCGCCGCTGCGCACGCGACAGATGTCGTGCGAGGCCTGGACGAACTACGTCGAGGATCCGGGGATTTTGACTAAACGACCGGAGTAGAACGCAGAACACGGCGTGCCGAACCGGCCCAGGTGTTAAGCCGTTGAGGGCGCCGACGGCGGGTGATCGGCTTGTCGTCGACTTAGCGTGGGCGCGGCATTCGACCGTTTCGTGCGCCGGGACCCGAAAACGGCAAACGCCGCCGACCACGAGGGCCGGCGGCGTTCAGCGAACGAGATCGATCAGACCGCGCGCACGTTCTGGGCTTCGTCGCCCTTGCGTCCCTGGCCGATGTCGAATTCGACCTTCTGGCCTTCGTCGAGTGACTTGTAGCCCTCGCCGGCAATGTTCGAGTGGTGGACGAACACGTCGTCTCCACCTTCGCGTGAGATAAAGCCGAAGCCCTTCTCACTGTTGAAAAACTTCACGGTACCTTGCATTGGTTTCTACTTTCTGAACGAGCAGCCATTGTGGCAACTCACAAGGGACCCTACGAGCGAATTGAGGACGTTCCTCCCAGTGGGTCTCTTCAAGAACGCGCGGCGTCGACCCACCGACCTCCACGATTGCAAATGATTGGGCAGCTAGACAGGAAAGCTTGCGCCGAAGTCATCGCCCTCGCCGGTCAGGCTTCGTCGCGAATCACCTGAAGACCACCGGGGTCGACCAACGAATCGAAGAGCCGAAGGTTGTGGTTATGGCCCACGTGGTGCAGGCCGAATGCCGACTGGATCGACGTGTACATGCCCATCGCGTCGAGCGAATTGTTTACACTCTGCTTGGCGAGTGTGAGGCCGATCATCGGTCGCTTGGCGATGTGTTCGGCCATCGCCAACGTCGCCGACTCGAGCTCGTCACGTGGCACCACCTTGTTGACCATCCCGTGCCGGTAGGCCTCGTCGGCTGTGATTGCTCGTCCGGTGAAAAGCATCTCTTTGGCAAGCCGGGCGCCCGCCTCGTATGGGTGTGTGAAGTACTCGTGGCCGTTCACTCCGAACGCCACGACGGGGTCGGAGAAAGTTGCCTCCTCGGAACACACCACCAGGTCCATCGGCCAGACAAGCATCAGCCCGCCGGCAATCACCTTGCCCTGCACCTGGGCGATCGTCGGCTTGGGGATGTTGCGCCAGCGCCAGCACAGCCCGACGTACATCTCGGCTTCGGTCGCCATGTAACCCTCGGCGCCCTCCGACTCGAAACAGCACCACGTACCGGTCGGCTCGATATCCGACATGTCGATGCCGGCACGCAGGTCGTGACCGGACGAGAAGTGATTGCCGTCAGCAGCGAGGATGATGACCCGCACCAAACTGTCGCGAGCCGCCCGATCAAACGCCTGGTTGAGCTCGCTGAGCATCTGATAGTTCTGCGCATTGGCGGTCTGCGCGCGTGCCAACACGATCCGAGCCACGCCGTTGCTCGGCTGCTCGTAACGGATGTGGTCCCAGGTGCCATTCGCCATCGAATCAGTCTCGCGTAACTTCCAACTGTCAGCGGTCGAGAGCGATCCGGAGACTGGTCGATCGGGCGACGCATGTGCCGTCGGTGCAACCGCTGCTGACGTGGCGCTGTGCCTGCGCCCATCCGATTAGGCCGCATGGTCGATCCGAGCCGTTGGTGCGTGGCACGTCGGATCAGCTCTGTTGGTCGGAGTCGGAAACCAGCCGAGCCGGGAAGCCGCCCTTGGCGATCGGACCCCACCGTTCGACAGCGATCCGGATCAGACTCTTTTGTTGTCGCACCATGGCCCGGCGATATTCGTCCCAGTCGGGATGCTCGCCGGAGATGACCCGAAAGTACTCAACCAGGCCGTCGACCGAGTCGGGAGCGTCTATGACCTCTGCGGTGCCGTCGATCTGCACCCATTCAGCGTCGAAGGTGTCGGACATCACCACCATCGATGCCCTCGCGTTGCGCCGCAGGTTGTGCACCTTTGCCCGCTCCGGGTAGCTGGACACGAGTAGCTGCCCGTCGTCGCTGACCCCCATCGTGACGAGTGACGATTGTGGCCAACCATCGCGTCGGCTGGTCAGCAGCACGCCCTGATGGCGAGGGCGCACGAACCCAACCAGTTCGTCTCGGTTGACGTGGCGGTTGGTCGCAATCGAAGCCATGGGCCTAGGTCTAGCTCGTCGTCAGGCCCGAACATCGACCGTACCGGCGCGGCTCAGCGATAATGACCGATCTATGTTCTGGTGGTGCCGCTCGTCACGGTTCGACGTACAGCAGGTTGACAACACACAGCAGGTTGATGGCATTCTGCAAGGGTGCCGATTTGTCGCTCGATGAGTTCAAGGGGTGTGGCATGAGCAGTGCTAGGGCCTTGCGGCCCTAGCACTGCGGCCGAGGCGGCCAGAGGATAAGTACACGGTGGGTTTACCGCCGCGAGTGAAGGGTGTATCAAATGAAGCGGATGCTCGTTGTTTCGGTGATTGCTGCGGCGTTGGTGGCCAGTTGCGGCGGTTCCTCGTCAGATGATGCCGCGACCGTGACGACCCGACCGGTCGCAACAGATGCTCCTGCGTCAACAGATGCTCCTGCGTCGACCGAAGCACCGCCCGTCACCGATGCCCAGGCTCCCACGACAGAGCCCGCGTCTGGCATGACAGCGGCGAAGTCGTTGGAGGAAGTGCGCGGCGCGGTCGTTCGGATCGTCGGCACCGGCACGTTTGCCGATCCACTCTCGGGCGTCCAGGCCAACGTGCCAGGCAGCGGTAGCGGTTTCGTCATCGATTCGTCCGGACTGGCGATTACGAACAACCATGTCGTCACCGGAGCAGCCCTGCTCGACGTGTACGTCGCCAATGAGGAGCGGCCTCGCAACGCCCGGGTGGTCGCCGTTTCCGAATGCTCCGACCTCGCCGTGATCGATATCGACGGCGCCGACTTGCCGTATCTCGAGTGGTACGACGCAGAGATCACGGCCGGTATGTCGATCTTCGCGGCCGGCTTTCCGCTCGGCGACAGCGAGTACACGGTGCTCGACGGGATCGTCTCCAAGGAGGACGCCGGCGGCGAGACCTCGTGGTCTTCGGTCGATTCTGTGATCGAGCACAGCGCCGACACGTTGCCAGGCAACTCGGGTGGGCCGATCATAACCAGCGAGGGCAAAATCGTTGCCGTCAACTTTGCAGGCAACGACCTTGGGCAGTCGTTCGCGATCGGCATAGATGTCGCCCGCCCGGTGGTCGATCAACTGCGCAATGGAATTGACGTCAACACGATCGGCATCAACGGCGAGGCGCTATACGACGGCGATGTCTCGGGGATCTGGGTGTATTCGGTGCAGTCCGGATCACCCGCCGACGTGGCGGGCATGCAGGCAGGCGACCTTCTGATAAGCATGGAGTCGATCGTGCTTGCCACGGATGGCACGATGTCCGACTACTGCGATATTCTGCGCAGCCACCAGGCAACCGACACGCTGGCGATCGAGATCTACCGCGCCGACAGCGACGAGATCCTGGAGGGTCAGCTGAACGGCCGCGCGCTCGAGGTGGTCACCTCGTTCGAGACCCAGTTCAACGACGTCGTCGGCGATGACGCGACCGGCTTTGAATACACCGAGTATCAAACCATCACCGACGACTCCGGACTGATCTCGGTCAGCGTCCCTGTCGAGTGGTCCGACGTCAACGGCGCAGCCTGGAACTCCGACCTGGTAAGCGGCGTGAACGAGGAAATCGGGTGGGGCCTGTCAGCGGCGCCCGATTTGGCAGCCTGGAACGCTGGCTGGGGAACACCGGGAGTGTTCATCGGTGCATCGCCGCTGATCACGGCCACGGTCGCCGAAACGCTCGACCTCTACGACTTCACGGGTCAGTGCTCGTATGACGGTCGCTACGATTATGACGACGGCGTGTATGTCGGTCTGTACGACCTGTACGTCGATTGCGGGCCAGAACTCAGCCTGTTCTTCAATGTCATCGCCGCGCCAGCGGATCGGGAGTGGCTCGCTTCGGTTCAGATTGTCGCCCTTACAGACGCCGACCTGACCGCCGCCGACGAGGTGTTCAACACGTTCTTGGTCGCCGACGTCGCCGGCTGAGTGGCGAGTCGCACCAGGGATCTCAGAGATAGGTAGCGGCACTATTTTTGATACCGCATGGTTCCCCGGTAACGATTGGTCGCAGTTCGCCGACCGGGTCAGGCGCCAGGCGCCACTCCCAACTCACTCGAGGATCAGGTGTCCGACGGCGGTGTTGCTGGCGGGCACGTGGTAGAAGCGGTGGCGCACGGTTGGCGCTGAACCACCCGCAACGTCGGCCATTGCCCCACGGGCGACCAGCCACATCACGAGTTCGATTCCCTCCGAGCCTGCTTCTCGTAGGTACTCGATGTGGGGTGTGGCGGCGAGCCGTTCGGGCTCGGCGATCAGCTGATCGAGAAAGTCCTGGTCGAACTTGCTGTTGATCAGTCCCGCTCGTGGCCCCTGAAGCTGATGGCTCATGCCGCCGGTTCCCCAGATCTGCACATCGAGCGGCTCGTCAAACGACGCGATCGCCCGCCCGATCGCCTTGCCGAGCTCGAGACAACGTCGGCCTGACGGCGCCGGATACTGAACCACGTTGACGGCGAGCGGAATCACGGGGCACGGCCACTTGTCGGGTTGCCCGAACATCAGTGACAGCGGCACCGTCAGCCCATGATCGACGTCGAGCTTGTTGACGATCGTGAGGTCAAAGTCTTGTTGGATCACAGACTGGGCGATGTGGGCGGCCAGGGCTGGGTGACCGATCACAGGTGGCACCGGCCGTGGCCCCCACCCCTCGTCTGCCACCTCGAATCTTGCGGCGGTTCCGATCGCGAAGGTTGGGATCATGTCGAGGCTGAATGAGGTGGCATGGTCGTTGTAAACGAGCACGATCACATCGGGGATCTGTTCGGCGATCCATTTCCGCGATGGCTGGTAGCCGTCGAACACGGGCCGCCAATATGGCTCGTCGGTCTTGCCGAGATCAATGGCGACGCCAATTGCCGGCACGTGTGATGTGTAGACGCTGGCCGAGACGTGCGCCATCAGCGGTCAGCACCGGCGTCGTTGTCATCGTCGTCGCCGGCCCCAGCGGTCTCCCATTCGTGCGTGTACCGATTGCCGTCGATCGGTCGCCCGCCGCCGATCATCATCTGGCGGTAGTCGTCCTCGCTCATACCGGTCATCGACCCGGCCATCTGCTGAAAGCTCAGGCCGTCGGTGGCCCCGATCTTGGCGAGAAAGTAGATGTTGCCACCGAGTGAGATCATCCGGTTCATGTCGCGACTGAGCACGGCCAGTTTCTGTTCTTCGGTCATAGCCCACTCGTCGAGATAGGGCCGCTCGTCGGCCTTGAACCGCAGTCGATTGTCGGCCCCCATCAGTGACATGCAGAACTGGTTTAGCCAGTACCCCTTGCGCGACTGATCGGCGTCGAAGATCGTCGTGCCGGGTACGTCGAGATATGGCTTGTCGAGTGGCATATGAACCTCGGGGATCGTCGTTGACGGAATTGACGCGCTGCCCATCTTGGGCCGCCGGGTAGCGCTTCGGCAAGGCGCAGGAGAGATCGACCGCAAGGTGCGCCGAGGTTCGCGACGGGTAGCGTCGGCGACGATGCGGATCTCTGAGCGGGTTGACAACGCCGTGCGGGCGATGGGCGAGTTGGCTGTCGGTGGCGCCGGACCGGTCAAGGCCGAGGTGATTGCAACCCATCAGGACATGTCGCTCAAGTACCTGCTCGACATCTTGCGAGACCTCAAGCGGGCCGAGTTGGTGCGCTCGAAACGAGGGCCCGACGGAGGGTTCACCCTGTCGCGGGCGGCCTCGGAGATCACGCTCGCCGACGTTTTTCGTGCCGTCGATGGGCCACTCGCAGATGTTCACGACGAGAGCCTGCGGGGGCTCGAATACCCGGCGCCGGCGGAAGCACTTCCTCTGGTTTGGATGGCGATCCGCGGCAGCCTGCGGCGTGTGCTCGAAACCGTGTCGGTTGCCGATCTGGTTTCAGGCGAGCTACCGACGAGCGTGGTTGAGATGGCCAACGAGTATCAAGCGGCAACGGAGGCTCGTTTTGGTCGTTGAGCGTGAGCGCCTGGCTGCCTTGGAGGCGGTGAGGGCCGCATCCGAACTGTGCACTGCCGCCCAGGGACGCCTGGCTGCCGGCGAAACCCTCACCAAGGGCGACGACAGCCCGGTCACGGTCGCCGACTTCGCTGCTCAGGCGGTGGTGTGCGCCACCTTGACCGAGCGACTCGGGGCGGTCGATCTGGTTGGCGAAGAGGACTCGGCAGATCTACGTGGCCGCACCGTGTTGCGTGACGGTGTGGTCGATCTGGTGCGTGCCCAGCGAGGGGGCGAGGTGAGCGCCGACGGTGTGCTCGACTGGATCTCGGTTGGCGACGGCGACGGGTTCGGTGACCGATTCTGGACCCTCGATCCGATCGATGGCACGAAAGGTTTCCTGCGTGGAGATCAGTACGCGATTGCCCTGGCCCTGATCGAACATGGCGAGGTGGTGTTGGGTGTACTGGGTTGCCCAAATCTGCCCAACCCCGATGGTTCACACGGAGCTATCTTCGTCGCCACCGCTGGTTCGTGCGAGGTCTATTACCCGGGCGTCGATGATCCGACTCCTGCCGTCGTTACAGCCCCGATGTCGCTGGCCGAGGCGCGAGTGTGCGAATCGGTCGAGTCGGGGCACTCGAACCACGGCCATTCAGCTCGTATCACCGAGCGGTTGGGAGTTCTCGCTGCGCCGTATCGCATCGACAGCCAGTGCAAGTACGGCGCGGTGGCCCGCGGAGACGCCTCGATCTATTTGCGACTGCCGACTCGGGTCGACTACCGCGAGAAGATCTGGGACCACGCCGCCGGCAAATTCGTGGTCGAACAAGCAGGAGGTCGGGTCACCGATGTCGACGGTTTGTCGCTCGACTTTTCGCACGGTCGGCTGCTCGCCCAGAACCGTGGCATCGTTGCCACCGACGGCCGATTTCACGACGAGATTGTCGCCGCCGTTCAGCACGTTCTTTCACACCCCGAGCTGTGATCACCTTTGGTAGGAAGTGGCCAGAGTGGCGGTTTCTCGAAATCTGTGTATTCTCCACGGACTTACCGTTGAATAGCCGAAGGGTTGCGCCCGCTGGACACATCTGGAGACACGAATGACCGACATCGTTGATCGACCGAGCTCAGACCGCATTCCGGCCGGGCGGCTGACACACCTGCAAAGGCTCGAGGCCGAGGCGATCCACATCATGCGCGAGGCCGTCGCCGAGAGCGATCGACCGGCGATGCTGTACTCGGTCGGCAAGGACAGCTCGGTCATGTTGCACTTGGCGATCAAGGCGTTCTACCCGTCGTTGCCGCCGTTCCCCTTGGTGCATGTCGACACGACGTGGAAGTTCAACGAGATGTATGCGTTCCGTGACCAGACGGCGGCCCGGCTGGGGCTCGACCTGATCGTCCACCAGAACCCCGAATGTGTTGCGCGTGGCATAAACCCGTTCGATCATGGTTCGGCGGTGCACACCGACATGTGGAAGACCGAGGGACTCAAGCAGGTCATCGATCAACACCGGTTCGACCTGTGTTTCGGTGGGGCCCGCCGCGACGAAGAGAAGTCGCGCGCCAAGGAGCGTGTTTTCTCGGTTCGTTCGGCGCAGCATCAGTGGGATCCCAAGCGTCAACGCCCCGAACTGTGGAGCACGTACAACGCCCGTCGCAGCAACGGGGAAACGCTGCGCGTGTTTCCAATCTCAAACTGGACCGAGCTCGACGTGTGGCAGTACGTCCACCTCGAGCAGATCCCGATCGTGCCGCTGTACTACTCGGCACCGCGCCCGGTGGTCGACCGCGATGGTGTGTTGATCATGGTCGATGACGACCGCATGCGGCTCGGCGATGGCGAGCTGCCGATGGTCAAGAACGTCCGGTTCCGCACCCTCGGTTGTTACCCGTTGTCGGGGGCAATCGAGAGCGATGCCGACTCGCTGACCGGCATCATCCAGGAGATGCTGCTCACCACAACGTCAGAACGGCAGGGCCGCATTATCGATTTCGACGGCTCCGCCTCGATGGAGAAGAAGAAGCAGGAGGGGTACTTCTGATGGCACACGCCTCCGATCTGATCGCCAGCGACATAGATGCCTATCTCGAGTCGCACCAATACAAGAGTCTGCTGCGCTTCATCACCTGCGGCAGCGTCGACGACGGCAAGAGCACGCTGATCGGTCGGCTGTTGTACGAGTCACATCTGGTATTCGAGGATCATCTCGCCACCCTCGCCGCCGACTCGGCCAAGGTCGGCACCCAGGGTGGCGACCTCGACTTTGCGCTGCTGCTCGATGGCCTCTCGGCTGAACGCGAACAGGGCATCACGATCGATGTCGCCTACCGATTCTTTTCCACCGAGCGCCGCAAGTTCATCGTCGCCGACACGCCGGGCCATGAGCAGTACACCCGCAATATGGTCACCGGGGCATCGACCGCCGATTTGGCCGTGATCCTGATCGATGCTCGCAAGGGGGTGCTGACGCAAACACGGCGCCATAGCTTCCTCGTGTCGCTGCTGGGCATCAAGCGTGTCGTCGTGGCGATCAACAAAATGGACCTGGTCGACTACTCGCACGAGGTCTACTCGGCGATCGAGACCGAGTACAGCGACTTCGCCGGGCGGATCGGGCTCGACGACATCACGTTCATCCCGCTCTCTGCGCTGAAGGGCGACAACGTCGTCGACGTCAGCCAGCGCATGCGCTGGTATCACGGCCCGACCTTGATGGGTCACCTCGAAACCGTCCAGGTCGACGACGATCTAGCCGAGGCGCCTTTCCGGATGCCTGTGCAATGGGTCAATCGGCCCAACCTTGACTTTCGTGGGTTCTCGGGACGCATCGTGGGCGGCACGATCCGGCCCGGCGATTTGGTTCGAGTGCTCCCAGCAGGAACCACCAGCAAGGTCGATCGAATTGTCACCTTCGATGGCGATCTCGATCGAGCGATCGCCGGCCAGTCCGTCACGATCACGCTGGCTGACGAGATCGACGCCAGCCGCGGTGATCTGATCTGCGCCGGAGACGCGCCCGCCGAGGTGGCCGATCAGTTCGAGGCACACATTGTTTGGATGCACGAAGACGAGATGCTGCCGGGGCGCTCGTATCTGATGAAGATCGGTACGCGCACTGTGGGTGTCACGTTGGGGCATCCGAAGTATCGGATCGACGTCAACAATCTTGATCATCTTGCGGCGACCACGCTGGACTTGAATGAGATCGGGGTCTGCAACCTCAGCCTCGACCGGCCGATCCCGTTCGATCCGTACGACCACAATCGTGAGACCGGCGGCTTCGTCATCATCGACAAGCTCACGCACAACACGGTCGGCGCCGGATTGTTGCATTTCGCTCTGCGCAGGTCTCACAACATCCACTGGCAGAAGGTGCAGGTCGACAAGCAGGCCCGTACCGAGATCAACAACCACCGCTCAGGTGTGGTGTGGTTCACCGGTCTTTCGGGCTCGGGCAAGTCGACGATCGCCAACATCGTCGAGTCGAAACTGCACCTGCTCGGCGTGCGTACCTATCTGCTCGATGGCGACAATGTTCGACACGGTCTCAACCGTGACCTCGGGTTCACCGACGCCGACCGTGTCGAGAACATTCGTCGGATCGCCGAGGTGTCGCGCCTGATGGTCGATGCCGGCCTGGTGGTGTTGGTCTCGTTCATCTCACCGTTCCGGGCCGAGCGTCAGCTCGCTCGATCACGGGTCGAGCAGGGTGAGTTCATCGAGGTCCACGTCGACACGCCGCTCGACGTCGCCGAGTCGCGTGACCCGAAGGGTCTGTACGCCAAGGCCCGCGCCGGAGAGCTGGCCAACTTCACCGGCATCGACTCGCCCTACGAGCCTCCCGAGGTTGCAGAGGTTCACGTCGACACCACGTCGATGAGCGCCGAATCAGCAGCCGATGCGATCATCGCCACTCTCCAGTCAATAGGCATCATCGCCTAACGTCACGTTGTGTCTGACACAACGTTGCTGCTGCGATCAGTCGTCGATCTGTTGCTCGAGATCATGCAGGATCTCGTAGCAGGGGAGAACCTGGGCAACGCTCGAATTCGGCTCGCGATCCTCACGAATCGCGGCGATGAACTCACGGTCCTGCAGCTCGATGCCGTTCATCGGCACGTCGACGCGCGATACGTCGACCACCTCGTCGCGGCCGGTGATTAGGTCGTCGTAGCGGGCGATGTAGGTGGCGGTGTCGCCGATGTACCGGAAGAACGTTCCCAGCGGCCCGTCATTGTTGAACGATAACGACAGCGTGCAGATCGCGCCGGTGTCGACCTTGAGCTGGACCGACATGTCCATCGCGATCCCGAGCTCGGGATTGGTCGGCCCCTGGATCGCGTTGGCTTGCACGATTGTGCCGCCGGTCTGGTGCAAGAACAGGTCGACGGTGTGGGCGGCGTGGTGCCAGAGCAGATGGTCGGTCCAGCTGCGCGCCTCTCCGAGCGCATTCGTGTTGGTACGCCGGAAGAAGTAGGTCTGCACGTCCATTTGCTGGATCGCAAACTTGCCGGCCTGGATCTGTTGGCGAACCCACTGATGACTGGGATTGAAGCGCCGGGTGTGCCCGCACATCGCGACGAGACCGGTGGCGCGTTGTTTGGCGACGACCGCCCGTGCATCGCCGACGCTGTCGGCCAGCGGGATCTCGACCTGCACGTGCTTGCCGGCATCGAGGCAGGCGATCGTTTGATGCGCGTGCATCGGCGTGGGCGTTGCCAGGATCACGGCGTCGACATCGTCGCGGGCGAGCGTCTCGGCGAGATCGGTGGTGGCGTGTGCGATGTTGTGCTGCTCCGCGGTAGCACGCGTCTTCTCGAGCGTCCGTCCGACCAGCGATGTCACCTCGACCCCGTCGATGTTTGCCAGCCCGTCGAGGTGCTTGATGCCGAACGCCCCGGCCCCGGCGAGTGCGATTCTGATCGTCATGTTCTGGTCCCTCCATCGATGTGTCCCACGATCGAGACCGCACCATGATCAGCCGCCGACCACACGTTGCGCAACACGGGCGGCGGATCCACGCCTATGAGTCGCCGACGGGCATCTCGAAGATGGTGTGGAGGAGAAGATCGCTGACCGCCGTTGCGATCCGCATGTGTCCTTCGCGATCGAGGTGCAATCCGTCTGAACCAGTCGTGTCACCCTGAAGGTTTGTGCTTCGGAAGTCGTCGTAGTAGCGAGGTTCGCCATTGTTGGATCCAGCTTCGAGCAATGGTGAAACCGAATAGCCAGGCGGGGTGAGAGCCTGCCGCACGATCGCCGAGTTGAACTCGGCGATGTCACGGTTGAGAGCCGTGACATTTTCGATTCCTAAGGCGGGCAACGGCACGCTCGAAAGTGGGTTCATGGGGAGCACGATGATCCGTTTGAGGCCGAGTGGATCGAGAACGTCTACCACCTCGTGCAGTGCTAAGACGGCCGCCTCCACGTCGCCACCGTTGAGCTGAAGGTCGATGACGCTCGGCGCAAGTATCACGACCGTCCTGCCGAGTTGCACTTCGTCGAACCCTTTGAACACCTCGGGAACATGCGTGACCATACGGAAATGGCTCTCGCTACCCCAGGTATTGACGGTGGCCATGGTCGCACCTGGCCGCGCCTCGTTCTGAACGGTCAGGTTTGCCAATTCTGGATCGCGACCGAGGATCGCCTTCATCAGGTCTGGCCACACGTCGCCGTCGCCATCCTCCCGAATCCCAGCGACTCGGTCGACCGAGTTGCCTAAGACGACGATATGTGTGTCTGACAGATCCGTGGTGTGGGACTCGGCTGTTGATGCTTCGGCGGCTGCGTCGGCCAGGCCGGCTCGACTTGGAATGCCGGAGGTAGCGGGTGTCGTCTGAACAACGATTTTCGGCGCTGAAGCCTGCGCCGGAATCTGGCCTGGTGCTTCGGCGACGATGTCGTCGCGATCCGAACTAGACGGTTGCGTAACCGACACGTCGGAGTCGGTCGCGCCACGGCTGTCGCCAGCCCCGCATCCCGAGATGGAGACGACGAAGGCCGACACGATGATCAGAACTCGCAGTGAAGGTGCTGGATTCATGAAGTCTGCGCTTTGATCAGCAATCTGGCCGGGCTTCGTGTTGGAACGATACAGACGCCGACCACGTCACCTCAGTGTTCGCCCTGCTCGACGTGGCGGGCTGGGCTCGCGCGTACCGTCACCGGATCGTTGGTGTGAGGGTGCTGCCTCGGGTGTCATTCAGTACCGGGCGGCGATCGGGACGATGCGAAGGTCGGGGCGACGAAGCCGCAGTTCGTCGATCAGTTGCTCGACCAGCGCTGCGTTGCCAGCGTCGACCTTGTTGATCGCCACCGCCAGCTCGGCACCTGGCGGAACCGCCTTGGCGGCGCCACGCTCGTGCAGGATCACGGTGGCGGCCATCCACGGCTCGAGTCGCACATCGGCCCGGCAGCCCACCAGCGCTGCCACTCGCAGCGGTCGATGACACTGGTCGGCGATCACGCGGCCGAGGGCATCGGCGCCGATCACGCTGATCACGGTCGTCGCTGTCGACGGAACGATCGGCTCGTATTCGGCGGGTGCTTTGAACGGCCGTCGCCGCGAGCCGTCGGCCTCGATGACGACGTGGGCGACACGCTCGAACCAGGCGTCGCACCTGCCGGGTTCGACACCGACCGCCTTTTGACCATCGATGCTCGACCACACCATCAGGAGCTCGTGCGCCGCCGCCTCGGCGACCTCGTCGTCGGTGGGTGAGACCAACACCCGCCGGCCGAGGTGCTGGTCGGCGCCCATCTTGGTGGTGCAGGTCAGCACCACCGATCCGGTGACCTGGCTACCGAGCGCGTGCAATAGCGTTGACTTGCCGCCGCCTCCCACCAGGGCGATGTGCGAACGTGCGCCGATACCGAACGCCTCGGCGACCCGAGCCAGTTGAATTGGGATCAGCGGGATGGGGCTCAATGGGATGGGCTCAATGGGATGGGGCTCAATGGGATGGGGCTCAGCGGGATTGGTGTATCCACCACAGCACCGCCTCGACGACGCCGCCGCCTATCGCCAGCGCCTTGTCGGAAATCTCATGGCAGGCCTGCACATCGAGTCGCGGATCGACGTCGCCGATCTTCAGACCCGCCGTGACGTCGCTGCCATCGCGGATCAGCCCGCGGATCACTCCAGTAAATGGTGCGAGCACCGGCACCAGATCCACCGTACCGAGCATCTCATGATCGTCGACGACGTCGCCGATCGCCCTGACCCATCGAACCGATCCGTCGTTCTGCGCCTTTACGACCCGCTCGCTGCCACGGCCGTCGACGATGCCGGGGGTGCCGGTATTGGGTTCGGCCGAGCCGGTCCAGAGTGCCCGCCCGAGGTGAGGTCCTCTCATCGTCTCGACGACGGCGTGACAGTCGAGGCCGGCTGTGAACCCTGGGCCGAGGGCGATCACCAGCGGGGCGTCGTCGATCGACGTGTCGATGTTGCGTTTGGCGAGCCGGGCATCGACCACGACATCGGCATTGAGATCGGGCAGCTCGGGCGAAACGACGACTCCGACGACCATCCGACCGGCATCGCCGTGTCCCGAACGAACGATGTTTACGGCTTCGCCTGCGGTGGGTGCCAACTGGCCGACCATGCCCTCGATCTCGACCGTGCCCTCGGTGACGGCGGTCGAGAGTGCCACTGTACGACGCACCGTGAGGGGGGACGCCAACTCGGTCACCACGACAGCGATACCGGCGCGTGTAAGCCTCCAGGCAACTCCGGTGGCGAGATCACCGCCGCCCCGGATGACGCACAGATGGTTGGTCATAACGCTCGAGCCCGTTGAGTTGGGAGTTGTGCCTGGAAACCCAGCGGATAGGTCGCTGCGCTGCTTTTGACTCCGCATGTTCCCCCGTAACGATTGGTCGTAGTTCGCGTATCGGCTCGCGCTTTTGGCGCAACTGCCAACTTAGGCACGGACCGCCGTGATGACTCTGCCGATCGTCTCGTGTCCGCGGCCGACTACCTGCTCGTAGTGCTCGGGATCGGTGGCCCCTTCCGTCACCACAACCAACACGGTGGCGTTGGCGAGATCGGTGCTTGAACGGAAGTCGTCGTCACGAATCAGCGCCTCGAATCCGGCCAGCCCGGCTGCCCCTGTTTCACCGGAGACAATCCCGACCGCGGCCAGATCGCGCATCGCCTGGCATGCCGCCTCGTCGTCTACAGAGGCGAACCAATCGATGCCCTTCGACAAGCGTGGCCATGCGGTCAGCGAGGGCATTCCGCAGTTCAGCCCGACCATGATCGAGTTGTGCGGACCCTGCACCGCGGTGATCTCGCCGGCCAGCGCAGATACCTGCACACAATTGGCGTCGAGCGGCTCGACACCGACGATCACGGCCTTGCCAGCGTTGGCGCGGTAGTGGCTGACACCGGCCGCCATGAAGGCACCGACGCCCATCGGGATGACCACGATGTCGGGGTGACGTAGGCCGCTGGCGTCGATCGCGTCGTCGATTTCGTGGAAGATCGTCGAGTAGCCCTCGATCACCCGCGCCGGCGTGGTTTCGTACCCCTCCCACGAGGTGTCGCTGACCACAAGGCAACGATCGGAGGCTTCCTGCGCCGAGCGGGCGACTGCTTCGTCGTATGTGCCGTCGACAACGGTGACGAGGGCGCCCTCGCTGCGGATCGCCTGGATACGCGCCTCAACCATGCCTTTCGGCACATAGATGTGGCACGAGAACCCGAGCAGCCGAGCCATGAACGCTACGGCCCGGCCGTGGTTGCCGTCGGTCGCCGTGGCGAGCTTGAATGGCTTGAGATGCTCGAGGTTTGCTGCCAGTTCGTTGATGTTGCGCCAAGGCTCGGGCTCGTAACCGATGTGCTCGCAGATCGCCCGGTACGTGGCCCACGAGGCGCCGAGAATCTTGAACGATGGCAGCCCCATCCGACGCGTCTCGGCCTTCACCAGCAACCGCCCGACGCCCAGCTGGGTGGCCAGCATGGGCACGTCGAACAGCATCGTCGGCGAATAGGCCGGCATGCGGGCGTGGAACGCCGTGACTTTGGGATCGATCGGAGCGATGTCGATCGTTGTGCGGAGCGGATTGGGCGTGGTCCGAGCGATCGGAACCGGGCTCGGCCCGGGCTTCATCGCGGGCTTCATCGCGGGGTTCATCGCGGGGTCCATCCCGGGGTCCATCAGGGTTGCCAGTCGGCGAACGTATCGATCATGTAGCGGACATCCGGCCCGAGCGGGTACAGGATCGGGCACGTGCACCCGTTGGCCATGTACTCGCCAACCTTGGCGCGTACCTCGTCGGGGGTGCCGGCGGCGCAGATCATCTGCACGATGTCATCGGGCACCAGCTTCGACGCCTCGACAACCTGATCGTGAGTAGCCGGCCAAGTGAGCACGTTGCCGACCGCGTCGAGCAAGGATTGTGGCACGCCGCTGGCCTTCATGATGTGGGGTTGCTGGCCGAGGTACTGGGTGACGAGCAGGCGCGCGCCGTCAAGCGCCGCCTGGCGGTCTTCGTCGACCGAGCAGACCACGAGTTGGGGACGGTCGAGGTCGTCGACCGAGCGACCCGCCCGTTCGGCGCCGATCTGGAGGTGCTCCATCGCCTCGTTGTTGTACGACGGGCCGACGAGGTAGTTGAGCACGACACCGTCGGCAATTTCACCGGCCAGTTCCATCATCTTCATACCGGTGGCGCCGATATAGATCGGAACGTCTTTCGGCCGCCGCTCTTGATGCACATAGTCGAGCTCGACGCCGTCGAGGTGGACGAACTCGCCGTTGAACGTGACGGTCTCGTTGTTGAGCAACGCCCGTACTGCGGTGACGATCTCGCGCATCGCAAGCAGCGGCTTACGGCGGTCGACGCCGACCTTCGTGGCCAACGGCTCCCACCAGGCGCCGAGGCCACAGATCATGCGGCCGGGCGCGAGGTCATCGAGGGTCGAGAACATAGACGCCAAGCGCGCAGGGTTGCGGGTCCAGATGTCGATCACGCCGGAACCGATCTTGATCGTGTTGGTGCTGGCACCGAAGGCGGCCATTGGCACACTGGCCTCACGGACAAGACGCGAGTCGGCCTGCCACACCGCCTCGAAACCCTTCGACTCGGCGTACTGAGTGTGCGAGATCGCCTCTCGGATCGGGTGTGCGTCCTGCAGGTAGATCGCGAGCCGTGTCATGGGAACTCCTCCTAGTTATGTGCTTATAGTGCTGATGTCGCGCCGTTGATCGGCACGCGTAATCGGTTTACAGAGCTTCGATGTTGGCGAACAGTCGAGTTGCGGCTTCGGCGGCCTTGGCGCGGATCTCGTTGGCGTCGACGCGTGTTGGTTGGCCGTTCTCCCACATCGTCTCGCCGTCGACTTCGACCTTGGTCGGATTGACGCCGGTGGTAAACGCAAGTCGCCAGGGATCGATCGGTTGGTACGACCATGTGACCCGATCGTCGAGCGCCTCGGGAAACAGATCGTGATTTGTATTCAACATGGCCCACACCGTGTCGGGTGTCTCGGTGACGTCGTGCTCACGCAGTCGCACATAGGCAACTCGGAACTCGTCGAGCATGTCGGCCCCGATGCCGTCGCTGCCAAGCCCGACCGGGTTGGTGAAACGGGTCGGCCTGGCATACCCGACGGCGTTGTTCATGTTCGAGCGCGGGTTGTGGATGATCGTGCCCTGCAGACCGTGTTGATCGTCGAGATGAACGCCGTGGATGATCATCCAATCCGGTGTGGTGAGATGCCGAATGCGGTCGGCGGCGCCGGCATCGGTAGGCCCCTCTGCGACATGGATGTGTACGCCGACACCGTGACGGGCAGCCAACTCGGCAGCTGCCGCCAACGTGTCGTCGGTGCAGGTGAATGCGGCGTGCACTCCGACCATGCCATGCCCGCCTTCGCGCAAGAAACGGTCGTTTTCGGCCAATCCGCGCTGGGCGCCTTCGGGACCGTGACGGTCGGTGACGCCGTAGGCGCAGCTGACCCGTACACCGACCTCTGCGCACGCTTGCTCGATCAGCGACAGCGATCCCTCGATCGCGTTGGGCGACTCGTGGTGATCGATGATCGCTGTACAGCCGCGCTCGAGCGCCTCGAGTGCGCCCAGCTTGGCCGACCAATAGATCGTGTCGGCATCGAGCGCCCGGTCTAGCCGCCACCACACAAGCTCGAGGATCTCGAGAAACTCGGTCGGTGTACGCGGCGGCGCCGGCATTCCCCGCGCCAAGCCTGAATAGAGGTGGTGGTGAGCGCAGACGAGCCCAGCTGTCTGCGACGGACCGAGCGCTGGATGTGTTGTCACGGCAGCTCCGGGGGAGAGATCGAGCCCTTGCGTTCGGTGATCAAGCCGTACACCTCGGGGCGGCGGTAGCGGGCGAAGTCGAACAGGGTGTCCTTGTAGCGGCTGCACAGGTCGAGGTCGCACCGGGCACTGATCAGCACGTCACCGCTGGTAACGGCTTGGGCGACGATCTGACCGGATGGGGCGATGATTGCGCTTTGCGACAGCGACTCGACACCCTCTTCAACGCCACCCTTGGCGACGCCGACCACCCAGGCACCATTCTGATAGGCGCCGGCCTGCATCACGAGGTGATTGTGGAACCCCTGCAGGGCATTCTGGTCGGGGTCGGGGGCATAGTGCATCGGCGTGTTGTAACCGATCAGGATCAGTTCGGCACCCTGCAAACCCATTACCCGATACGTTTCGGGCCAGCGACGGTCGTTGCACAGCGCCATCCCGACCACGCCACCGAACGAGCGCCAGACTCCGAACCCTTCGTGTGATTCTTGAAAGTAGCGCCGCTCGAGGTGCTGGAACGGGCGCCACGGTTCGTGTGTTTCGTGGCCGGGGATGTGCGCCTTGCGGTACTTGCCTACGATCGACCCATTGCGTTCGACCAGCACATACGTGTTGAAGCGCTCGCCGTCGGGTGTCAGCTCGGCGTAGCCGAGGCAGAAGCCGATCTTCAGCCGGACCGCGGCGTCGAACAGCCGCTGCGTGACAGGGCTCGGCATCTCGGTTTCGAAGTAGTGGTCGTGCCCACTTATCTCGTCGGTGTACCAGCGAGGGAAAAAGGTGGTCAGCGCCAACTCGGGAAACACGATGAGGTCACAGTGCCGTTCGGCGCCCTGTTCGAGCAACACGATCAGTCGATCGACGACCGACTCGCGCCCCTCGTCGCGGTTGATTGGTCCCAGCTGACCGGCCCCAATCGTGACGATCCGGCTCATGCTGTGGCCCGGTGAGGTTGGAGCTTCTGGGAGGTCTGCACAAACCTGTTGTGGCGCAACCGAACGGACGGCATCAGTCTCCATGATAGGTATGGATTGAACATTTTGTAAAACACTGCCTGTCGGGTTCGAACTGCTTGACGGGGATTTGGATGCGGGCGCTTGTGAAGCCCGTGGTCTTGTCGATCTGGAGAGCGAAGTCGACCACCAGTTCAGCGACCAGACGACGACGGAGCGGCCGCTTGCGCCAAGACCGCTGTGACACGGTCGGGCGTGAGCGGGAATGAGTCGAACCACACGCCGGTCGCGTCGTGCAGAGCGGCCACCACGGCCGGGGCGTACGTCATGAATGGCATTTCGGCCATACCGCGCGCCCCCCAGGGGCCGTTTGGGTCAGCGAGTTCGAGCACGACGCTCTCAATCCGGGTCGGAACGTCGCCGATTCCGGGGATCAGATAGGTGCTGAAGCGCGGGTTGAGAACCCGCCCGTTCTCTACCTGTAGGCGCTCGCTGAGGGCATAGCCGTGAGCTTGCACGACTGCGCCCTCGATCTGGCCGATGACATTGGCCGGGTTGATCGCGCGTCCGACGTCGTGCGTGCTGACGACGCGGTCGACCACGATGTGGCCGGTTGCCCGGTCGACGGTGAGTTCGACAGTCTGGGCCACGTAGCCGTAGCTGAAGTTGGGGGCACCGGCGCCGGTTTCGGGGTCGAGCGCTTCGGTGGGGGGCGGCACATAGCGGAAATGACCGACCGCCGGCCGGTCGCCGTTGCGCCACGCCTTGTCGGCCGCTTCAGCCGCGCCAAGGATCGAGTTGCCCGACATGAAGGTGAGGCGCGACGCCGATGCAGAACCTGAATCGCCCGACGACGACGTGTCGGAGAATCCACCCGTCATGTTCTCGAACGCGAGACCTGTCGCCTCGGCGGCCATCTGCAGGAACGCCGTGTGGGCCCCCTGGCCGACATCGGCGCCGGCATGGAACAGCTCGCCTCGCTCGGCAGTCGGCGAGTCGGGTTTGCCGTGCAGCACGATCGTTGCCTCGCAACGCTCGGGAAACCCGAATGAGAACCCGACATTCTTGAACGAACAGGCGAACCCACGCCCACGTAGCAGATCACCCTCAACAGGCGGCAGCGAGGCGAACGGCGAGAACGGCTCGGCGGGCGTTAGCGGTTGGTGAAACTGTGACTCGCTGGCGCAGCGCTCGATCACCTGCAGCATTGTCACCCCAGCCGGCATCACCGTTTGGGTGATACCGATGCTGCCGTCATGAACAGCGTTGCGAAGACGGATTTCGACAGGGTCGATGCCGAGCGCCTCGGCCAACTTGTTCATTTGTGACTCGGCGGCAAACGCAGCTTGCGGACCTCCAAAACCACGAAACGCCCCACCCGGAACAGAATTGGTGTAGACGGCATGGCTGTCGATCTGGGCGTTTGGAACCTCGTAGGGCCCTGCCTGTCCGAGGTGGCAGTTTCCGAGCACCTTGTTTGTGGTGTAGTTGTAGGCGCCGGCATCGAGCCAGGCCTCGCTTTGCACCGCGACCAGCTTGCCGTTGGAGTCGGCGCCCCACTTGGCGTGGATCCGGCCTCGATGCCGCTTGTGGTGACCCACGATCGACTCTTCGCGCGACCAGCGGCTGGCAATCGGCCGGTGTTCGCCGCGCTCGGCCAGCCGTAGCGCAGCCAACCCCAGCACGATCTGCAGCGACATGTCTTCACGCCCGCCGAATGCGCCGCCGATCGCCGGATAGATCACCCTGACCTGATCGACGGGCAGATCGAGGGCATGGGCGATCTGCTCTTGGTCTTCGTGCGCCCACTGGCCGGCGACCTCGAGCGTGACGCGGCCCTCTTCGTCGATATAGCTGACCGCCGCCTCGGGCTGGAGGTAGGCGTGCTCCTGATACGGCAGCTCATACGTTGTTTCGATGATCACAGCGGCGTCGGCCCATGCCGCATCGATCGAGCCCTTGCGGATCTTGTATGTGTGGTAGATGTTGCTGTCGAGTTTGAGTTCGGGATGCACCAGCGAGGCGTTTGGTGCCAGCGCCTGATCGATGTCGGCCACAATCGGCAACTGCGCCCAATCGGCCTCGATCATTGCGGCAGCAGCCGTTGCCTGTTCGTCAGTATCGGCTACGACGAGCGCCAGATGGTCGGCCTCCCATCGGCTGATGTCGCTCTCGACCTTGGTGCGACCGGTGTGTTCGATCGAGACGAATACCGGTTGGTCGAACTCGGTCAGGCCGTACTCGTTGACCGGTACGTCACGCCCGGTAAACACGGCGATCACGCCCGGCATCTGTTCGGCTTTCGCCACATCGAGCCGGAGCAGTCGGGCGTGCGGCTGATCGGTGAATACGACCCGGGCCGCCAGTGCATGGGCGGGGGCGCGGTCACCCGGATACTGAGCTTCGCCGGTGGTTTTGGCGTGGGCATCGATCCGGATCGATGATGATCCGACGCTCATGACCCGGACCCCGTGGAGGTGCCCGAGTTGGTGTTGGCGACGTGCTCGATCGCTCGTTCGATCGCACCGTATCCGGTGCAGCGGCACAGGTTGCCTGCCAAGCCGAGTTGCACTTGACGTCGTGTTGGGGAAGGGTGCTCGTCGAGCAACTTGGCGCACGACATCAATAGGCCAGGTGTACAGAACCCGCACTGCACGGCGCCGTGCTCGACGAAGGCGGCTTGGATCGGGGTGAGTCGGCCGTCGTCGGCGAGCCCTTCAACGGTAACGACCTCGCTGCCGGCCGCCCGTGCGGCAGGCACGAGACAGCTCATCACGGCTGCTCCGTCGAGGTGCACGGTGCAGGCGCCGCACTCGCCCTCGGCGCACCCCTCCTTGACCCCGGTCAGTCCGGCTTCGTCGCGCAACCAATCGAGCAGGGTGATTCCAGCCGCCCCTGCGGCGGCGACGACCGTGCCGTTGACGGTGGCGGTGATTACAGCTGAGGCGTCTACGTCGATGATGTCGGTCATGTGCGCCGGTGTCGTACCTGACCCACGTAGCAGCGGAGCGTCGATCGGCCATTGCGATGCCTGCTGGTCGGCGGCCAGTGTTTCGAAAGCGCGTTCGACCATCGTGGCAACCAGCGAGGTGCGATACCCGGCAGTTGCCCGCAGGTCGTCGATCGGTGCCGCTGTGTCGATGGCTGCGGCAACCGCGTCGGAGATCGCCGCCGCGTCGAGGCGGCGCCCCCGCAACAGGGCGCCTAGGCCCGAAACCGAAACGACCGTTGGGGCGACGCTGCCAAGCGTGAGGATTGCATCGGCGACCAGATCCTCGTTGAGCGTGACGATCGCAGTCAGGTGCACGACGGAGATCGCCTGGGCGCGGCGCAGACCGGCCTTGACGAAGACACCTCGCTGTGCGCTGTTGAGGGCCCGAACGGAGAGGCCGGTCACCAGCTCGCCGGGGCCCAACACCGTGGTTCGGAAGCCGGTGATGAACTCGCTGATCGGTACCGTGCGGCGTTCGGTAGACGAGGCGATGTGAACGTCGGCGCCGAGTGCGAGCAGCGCCGAGATCGTGTCGTTGGCCGGGCTGGCCGTGATCACATTGCCGGCGACCGTTGCACGATTGCGGAGCTGCGGCGAGCCGACTTCCAACGAGGCCTGGGCGAGCGGCAGCACGAACTGGCGGCAGGCCGTGCTCTCGACGACCTGGCTGTGTGTGACGAGGGGGCCGAGGTGGACCCAGCCGTCCTGGACGGTGATCGTGTCGAGACCCTCGATCCGGGTCAGGTCGACGAGCACTTCGACGCCGGTGTGCGCTCCGCGGTCGAGCTCGACCAGTAGGTCGGTTCCGCCGGCCATCGCCCGCGCCTGCCGACCGTGGAGGGCGAACAGCTGCAGGGCGGCGTCGAGAGTGAGCGGTGAGACGTAACGCGGCACACGCGTCGGGGCCCGCTGCACATGATGGAGCTGCATCAGCGCTCGGCCCGGTCGTATGGCACGCCGAGCGCGCTCGGGGACCCAACTCGGCGCCGCAGGTCGCGACTGCCCCACACCACCAGCACGGCGATCGTGAGTAGGTAAGGCAACATGCTGAGGAACTCGGCTGGGATGTCGGGAGCCCAATCCTCGCCTTGCAGCCAGAAGTTGGCGCGCCGGGCAAAGCCAAACAGGAAGGCTCCGAGCAACACCCGCAGCGGACGCCACGATGCGAACACCACGAGTGCAAGGGCGATCCAGCCGATTCCGGCCGTTGTGCCGTCCTGACTCCACGACGGGACCTGCCCGAGCACGAGATAGGCGCCGGCCATACCGGCCAGCAACCCACCCAACATGACATGCACGTATCGGGTGGCCGCGACGGCGACGCCCATCGTGTCGGCGGTACCGGGTGACTCGCCGACTGCCCGCACCGCCAAGCCGGCCTTGGTTCGGTTGAGGTACAAGGTGATCGCGATCGCGATCGCGATCGTGGCGTAGACCATCGGGTCCTGATCGAAGAGCAGGGGCCCCAAGACTGGGATGTCGGCCAGAAAGCCCCATCGGATCGGGGTGAAGTCGGTGTCGAGCGGTTTGCCTTCGATCGACTTGCCGATGAATGTCGACAGTCCGGTACCAAAGATCACCAGTGCTAGGCCGGACACGATCTGGTTGGCGCGCAGTGTGACGCACAAGAAGGCATGGATCGACGAGAACAAGGCGCCGGCAAGACTTCCAACCAGCAGCGCCAGCCACAGTGAGCCAGTGGCGTCGCCCACTTGGAAGGCCATCACGGCACCGATCAGCATCATGCCTTCGACACCAAGGTTCAAGACGCCTGACGTCTCGGCCAGCAACTCGCCGAGGGCGGCCAGGGCGATCGGTACGGCCGCACCGACCGCGGCGGCCAGGGTTAGCACGAAGACGGCGTCGTTCATGTTGCTACCGCCTCGGCAACCCGGCTGACCGACAATCGATGGTGTGTGAAGATCTCGCCACCGATCGCGAACAGCAGAATCGCCCCCTGCAACATCAGACTGACCTCGACCGGGACACGCTCGCCGGGAAGGCCCTGCAACGCCACACCTGCGTTGCGCAAACCACCAAGGAAGGTGGCGACAAGAATGATCGCGAAGGGGTTGTACCTGGCGAGCGCCGCCACGACGATGCCCGTGAAGCCGAGCCCGAGTTCGAGTCCGTTGGGGTCGAGGGCGTATGCCCTGCCGGCCACTTCGGTGGCGCCGGCGAGCCCACCGAGCGCACCGGAGATCAGGATCGCCATGATCACCGTGCGGCGCACTGGAATACCGGAGTAACGGGCCGCGGCGTCGGACGAGCCGACCACATTCATGTCGTAGCCGAGCGATGTGAACCGGATGATCACCCAGACCAGCACGGCGATCGCGATCGCCACGACCAGGCCCCAATGCAGTCGGGTATCGCTCCACAATTCGAACCGAGCGGAACTCGGGATCTTCTTGCCCTGCGGAAAGTTGGCGGCCTCGTTGTCGCGCCAGTACGAGTGCGAACCGAAGATCAAATATCTCATCAGGAACAGGGCGATAAAGGTGAGCATCAGCGTGGTGATGATTTCGCTCGTGCCGAAGTAGGCCTTGAACACGGCTGCCGGAGCTGCCCACAGTGCGCCACCCACGGCGCCGGCGACCAGCACCACGGCGACCCCCAGAACAGTTGGAAGGTTTCCGGTTAGAGCCAAGCCGGCCCAAGATCCAAAGATCGCACCGAGATACAGCTGGCCCTCGGCGCCGATGTTGAAGATGTTCATGCGGAATACGACCGCTGCAGCGAGTCCGGTAAGGATCAGCGGGACGGCGATCGTCAGGCTGTCAGTGATGCCGAATTTGCTGGTGAAGCTGGCTTTGAACAGCTCGCGGTAGACGGTGATCGGATCGAAACCCTTGATCAACAGGAAGATCGCCCCGGCCGCGAAGGCAGCGAGGATCGACAGCAGCGGGGTCAGCACGGACTGCCACCAGTGGCGTTCGAGTCGGCGTTCGAGTCTGAATCGGAATGGGATCATGCCGTTTCCTCCTCGGCGACGCCGGCCATCGCAAGACCGATCGATTCGAAGGGCAACTCATCGGTGCGACCCTCGAGCGCGATACGGCCGCGGTACAACACCGCCATACGGTCGCTCAGGCTGCGCACCTCTTCGAGGTCCTCGCTGATGATCAACACGGCGGCGCCTCGTTGGCGGGCCTCGTGCAAGAGCCCGCGCACGAACTCGGCGGCGCCGATATCGAGACCACGAGTCGGGCTGGAGACGATGATCGCCTGCGGCCCGCCGGACTCACCGAGACCGGCCAGCTCGCGAGCCAGCAGCACCTTCTGGGAGTTGCCACCCGAAAGGTTTCGGGCCTCGGCCTCGGTGCCCGGAGTCTTGATCTCGTAGGCGTCGATCGAGGCGGCGATCTCTGCTCTGGCCGATTTTCGGTCGACAAAAAACCCGCGCTTGCGGGTCAGAAGCATGTTGTCGGTCAGGCTGAGACCGGGCACGAGGCCAGTGCCGAGCCGATCTTCTGGAACGAATGAGAGCCCGGCCCGGCGAGCAGCCTTGGGGCCCTTGCCGGTGACGTCGTTGTCGCCGATCGTGACGCGACCCTTGTTCGGCTTGATCACCCCGGCGAGGGCTCGGGCGAGCGGGCGCTGGCCGTTTCCGGCGACTCCAGCGATGCCGACGATCTCGCCGCGGTGCACGGTGATGTCGACGTTGTCGACCACCGTTTGTCCGGCGTCGAGCACCGTGAGGCCGGTGGCGGTGAAGGCGACATCGGTCGTGGTGGCGCTGCCCCGGCGAGTATCGACCTCGACAGGGCGGCCGACCATCAGTTCGGCGAGATGGCGTTGGTTCGTTTCGCTGGTGGCGACTTCGCCGGTCACGGCACCGGCGCGCATCACGGTGACACGATCACTGATCTCCATCACCTCACCCAGCTTGTGGCTGATAAAGACGAGTGCCTTGCCTTCGGAGGTCATCGAGCGCACGGTGGTGAACAGCGCCTCGACTTCTGGTGGGGTGAGCACGGCGGTCGGCTCGTCGAGCAGCAATACGTCGGCGCCGCGATAGAGCATTTTGACAATCTCGACCCGCTGGCGCTGGCCGACAGTGAGGTTGGAGATCAGGGCGCGAGGATCGATCGGTAGCCCGAATTGGTCGCCGATCTCGGCGACCCGCTTCTCGATCTCGCGGTAGTCGAGGATTCGTGTTTGGTCGGGATCGCCGAGCACAACGTTTTCGGCGACAGTAAACCGGTCGACCAGTCGAAAATGCTGGTGCACCATGCCGATGCCGTGGGCCAGCCCGTCGCGCGGGCTGCGCAGCCTGACGGGCAGACCGTTTCGTTCGATGTGGCCTTCGTCGGGCCGGTACAGCCCGCACAGCATCGCTGCCAGGGTGCTTTTACCGGCTCCGTTTTCGCCAAGGATCGTGTGGACCTCGCCCGGCCACACACAAAAGTCGACGGCGTCGTTGGCGAGCACCCCCGGGAACCGTTTGGTGACGTTGATGGCAGCGATAGCTGCCGGCTGGTCCGGGCTTGCGCCCGGACCAGCCTCGACGGCAGATGACATATCAGCCGCTGGCGCCACCGATGACGCCGGCCACGAAGTAGTCCATGCCTAGCAGGGCTCCCAGATCGGGAGCTTCGCCGGCGGCAACCTTTTCGTTGCCGTCCTGGTCGCTGATCGGCCCGGCGAACGGAGCGAACGTGCCGGCGATGATCTCGGCCTGCTTGGCGTCGATCTGGTCGCGCACATCTGGGGGAACTACGGCGGCGACGTCGGCGATCGTGACGAGACCGTCGGCCATCGTGCCGTAGTACTGCTCGGATGCCCATGCGCCGTCACGAATTGCTTCGACGGTGGCGATGTAGAACGGACCCCAATCCCAAACCGGAGCGGTCAGCCAGGCGTCGGGGGCGAAGCGCGACATGTCGTCGTTGTAGCCGACCCAGTAGCCACCAGCGGTTTGGGCAGCCTCACCGGCCGATGGTGTGTCCTGGTGCTGGGCGATCACGTCGGCGCCACCATTGAGCAAAGCCTCGGCGGCCTCCTTTTCGATCACCGGATCGAACCACGTCGATGTCCAGGCGACCTCGACGGTGATGTCCGGATTGAGCGACTGGGCGCCCAAGGTGAAAGCGTTGATGCCTCGCAGCACTTCCGGGATCGGGAAGGCAGCGACATACCCGATCTGATTCGACTTGGTAACCGACGCTGCGGCCATACCGGTCAGATACCTGGCCTCTTCGGCGGCGCCGAAGTAGGTGCCCATGTTGTCGCTGGTCTTGTAGCCGGTGGCGTGCTCGAACTTGACGTCGGGAAAGCGCTCGGCGACGGCCAGCATCTGATCCATATAGCCAAACGAGGTTCCGAAGATGACGTCGGCACCGTCGCGTGCAAGACGCTCGAACACGGCCTCTGACTCGGCGCCCTCCGGCACGCTTTCGAGGAAGGTGGTGGTAACGCCGCACTCTCCGAGAGCCGCCTCGAGTTCGAGTCGACCATCGTCGTGCTTCTTGGTCCAACCGGCGTCGCCGATCGGTCCGACGTAGACGAATGCCGCCTGAATCGGGTCGCATTCGGCTGCTGGTTCGGCTGCTGGTTCGGCTGCTGGTTCGGCTGCTGGTTCGGCTGCTGGTTCGGCT
>CALFRK010000112.1 GCA_937919625.1 uncultured Ilumatobacter sp. | reverse complement strand
AACCGCACCACACGCGGTCGGCAACCAAACAAACCACCCGAAATCGAACCACCCGTTGCCGCCCCCGCAACCGGGTACCGACAACCCAGCCTCTGCTAGCAAACCGCCAGCATCGAGGCCACTCACCCCCAGACCACACCAACCGAAACGACCAACCCCCGCCTCACCGCGGGCCGTTGGCGCGCTCGCACCCCAGACTGGCAGCGGATACCGGATTCTGCTTGGGTTGGCCACTGACACCCAGACTGGCAGCGACCACCGCACCTCAGCGGCGTTCGCACGGATGATGAGATGCCCGGCTACCGCGAGTGCGGTCTCTCGACGTGATGCCCGCCCGTCGGCGGCGGGCTGTCGGTGGCCAGCGGAGTCGGCCAGCGGAGTCGGCCAGCGAACCTCGGGGTGACGTGTTCGCCCTGTCTGTCGATCAGCGTGTCGGGGCGGTCGGTTTGATCGTCGTCCGGTCGGTATCGACCATGGTGCTGTGGCGTGGCGGCAGCTGTGTCCAGCCATATCCGGCCGCTGCGAGTGCACCGGCTGCGCCCAGTAGTAGAGCGAACCTTGGCCCACCCGTGATCGCCCAGCCTGTCGATCAGCGTGTCGTGGCCGTCGGTTCGAACGTCGTCCGGCCGGTATCGACGACGGTGGTTTGACGTGGCGCCAGCTGCGTCCAGCCATATGCCGCCGCTGCTAGTGCGGCGGCGGCGCCCACGAGCAGGGCGACCCTCGGGTTGACGTGCTCGCCCAGCCAGCCGACGATCGGCCCACCGATTGGTGTCGAGCCGATCAGGGCGACGGAGAACAGCGACATCACCCGACCCCGGAACCTGGCATCGGATTTGAGCTGCAATGTTGCGTTCGAAAGCGCGATCGTCGCCACGCTGGCGGCCCCAACGAGCGGCATCGTCAGGTAGACGAGTTCGATGGTTGGCATCACTGCAATCAGTCCGACGGCGACCCCGAAGCCGGCTGCAACGACCACGAGCCGGGCCGCAGTCGGGGGCCCGGCGGACGCTATCGCCAGCCCGCCGACGACTGCGCCGACTCCCATCAGCGATGTCATGATCGCCAGACCGGTCGGCCCGGCGCCAAACGTGAACTCGGCCAGCATTGGCAGCGTGGTCGAGAATTCGAATGTGAAGGTGCCGATCATCGCCAGCATCACAAGCGTGGTTCGCAGGGTGGGATCGGCCCAGGCGTACCGAAAGCCGTCGCGCAGTTGGCGCGGCGCCCTGGCGCTGCGAGCCGACGGGTGGAGCTGGTCTTTGCGAATCAAGAACATGGCGGTGACTACGGCGATGTAGCTGAAGCCGTTGACGACAAAACACTCGCCGACACCGACCGTGGCGATGATGACGCCGCCAACGGCCGGGCCGATCACGCGGGCGCCGTTGATGACGACGCTGTTGAGCGTTACGGCGTTGCTGATGTCGTCGGGCCCAACCATCTCCATCACGAACGTTTGCCGACTCGGGTTGTCGAGCGCCGTGACGGCACCGAAGCCGGCTGCCAGGGCGTACACCATCCACAGTTCGACGACCCCGGTCAATGTGATCACGCCTAGAGCCAGTGCCAGCAGGCCCGCCATGGTTTGGGTGCCGATAATGAGACGCCGCTTCTCGAACCGGTCGGCCAGCATGCCCCCAATCGGTGCCAACAGGAGCGTCGGAAGGAACTGCGCCGCCATCACCGTGCCGAGCGCCGTACCGCTGCCTGTGAGCTGCAGCACCAGCCACGCCAGGGCGATCGACTGCATCCAGGTGCCGCTGAACGAGATGATCTGGCTAACGAAGTAGATCCGGTAGTTGCGAAACCGGAGTGATGCGAACGTGCGCCGGGCGACCGCGACCACGGTGGCGTTCAATCGACACCTCCAAGCAACTGTTCGAGGGCGGGGAGCGACGCCTCGATGACGGTCAGCTGTTCGTCGTCGAGTTTGTCGAGTTGCGAAGCGAGCCAGGTGCGTCCGGCGGCGCGCACACCGTCGAGGTAGGCGATGCCGTCTGGGGTTGCGGCAATGTGTGAGCAGCGGCGATCATGAGGGTCGGTGCGGCGCTCGACGAGGCCACCTTGCTCGAGGGCGCCGACGATCTTGCTGGCCGACGGGGCCTTCACGTGTTCATAGTCGGCGATCTGGCCGATGGTCAGCCGTTTGTGCCTAACGATCGTGGCGAGTACGGCGAGCTGCGATGGGGTGATTCGTCCGGACGAGTTGGTGCGGATGCGGCGAGCCAGCCGCAACAACACCAGCCGAAGCCGATCGATCTCAACGTCGGATCGAGCAGGAACTGGCTCGATGACACCGGTGGCACTGCGGGGCGAACTGGCGAGAGGCACGAATCGTTAGTATAGGAAACTATTTCCTTGTCTACGCGATTATCAGCGAAATGCTGTCAGTGACTGGAGCGGGTCGGCAGGAGAAATGGGTACGGCCGTCGTCGGATACTGCGTTGCCATGCTCGATCAACGCGTCGCACGGCCTGCAGCGTGGCCCACGTTCGAGCGTCGCTCCGGCGGTCTTGACCCACTTCGCGTTCGGTGAGCGGAGGCTCGATCCGGCCTGCGACAGCATTCAATACCACCGCAACCAGCCCGGCCAGACCTTCCTTGCGCAGGTTCGATGCCAGATCGAGCGTCACGGTTCGGGGATCGTGGTACCGCTCGATGATGGTCGGTAGCACGAAGCGTCGTATCGGTGCGCGCAGGGCCCACGGCATCGAAACCAGAAACACCTCGGAGTCGAGCAAGGACGTGCCGTCGGGACCACGCAGCAGGGGAGTCGTAATGTCGAAGTAGGTGAGCTGATCATCGATGATCGCCCAGTTCGACAGCTGTGCGTCAAGCCCCACCGTTGTGTCGACCGTACCGAGCGCTGCATCGACGATTTCTACTATCAGGGATGCTGCCCGCTCGCGGTCTGTGTGGGCAATATTGACGGCGAGCGTGGCCGTCGGCAGGCCGCGTTGAACGCAGTACAGCACGACGCCACCGTCGGTGCCGGAGACTCGACGCACATCGGTGTCGAGCACCTTGATCCCCCGACCAACGAGCGTGTCGACGTAGCGCTCGATGCCGACGGCGTAGAGATCTGCAGCGGATTCAGTTGCGAACGGGGGAAGTCGCTTGCAGGCCCACACGGGATCAGCGCCAACGGTGGCGCCGGCTCCGAGCACGAGCGAGATCTCGCCCTCACCCAACAGCCGTAACCGCGAGGCGTCACCACTGCGCAGCGCGAGCCCGACCGAGTATTCGAGTTCGGCGAGTTCGGCGTCGCTGATCATGGCGGTGGTCGCCCCAGGGTGGCGCTCACGATGGAGATGATGTCGTCGGCTTCGTCGTCGGTGATGGTCAGCGGTGGCAGCAGCTGGACAACCGATGTGTCGTTGTTGGCGAAGATCGCGAAGACTCCGGCGTCGATCAAATCTTTGGTGGCGATCAGGCCATCATCTTGACCGGGGAGTTTGAGGCCCATGAACAGGCCTCGGCGTCGGAGCTCGAGTCCGAGTCCGGCGAATCCGGACTCGAACCGCTCACCGAGTTCGTTGACCCGCTGGAGAAAACCGGGGGTTTCGACGATGTCGAGCACTG
>CALFRK010000111.1 GCA_937919625.1 uncultured Ilumatobacter sp. | reverse complement strand
CGGCCGTTGGCCTTTTCGAGCTGGTGTGGCTTGACGATGTTCGGCATGATCGTCTGGTTGGAGTTGTCGCGCAGCACCTCTGCCATGCCGAGCAGCAAGGTCGCGACGATCACGATCGTGTACAACCCGGTTCGTGTACCCGTGACGAGATCGAGCTCGTCGGGGGCGGGGAGCGTGCCCTGGGCGCCCAGCACGGCCAACGCAACCACCAGCGTGAGGGCGCCTCGGAGCACGTCCATCGACACCATCGCTTTGCGTCGGTCGACCCGGTCGGTGATGACTCCGGCGGGCAATGTGAACACCAGCCATGGAAGCCGCTGTACGACTGCGACCAGCGCGATCAGGATCGGATTGCGAGTGATCGCGGACGCGAGCCAAGGGTAGGCGACGGTGCTCATGCCGTCACCCAGGTTCGACAGGACGGTGGCGCTGAACAACTTGCGGTAGCTAGGCCCGAATCGCTCTCGGGCCGGTTTGGCGACGATCTCGCCGCCATCGGACGGCGTGGGCGATTCGATGTCAGACATCCCTGGCCTCCCCGCCGCTCGGCGCCGAGCCGAGCCGATTTGTGGGGAACAGCAGGACGTACATCCCATACTCGATGTCCCCGCCACGTGGCTCGGCGACGAACTCGAGAGAGAGCTTCATCAGGCGGTCAGCAAACTCGGCAGCGCGCTCGGTTGGGATCCGGGCCCGGCGGTAGGTGGCACCGCCCGAGCTATCGGGGCCGACCTCGTGCCGCATATCGACCTCGGCAAGCACTTCGCGCATGAATGGCAATTCGCCTGGTTGGTGGGGCATCACGAAGGTGGCTGCAACCCGGCCGTAGAAGCGTTCTTCGATGGCGCGCACCTTGCGGGTGCGCACGACCTGCAGCAGCCCGGCGGTGACGAGCACGTCGACATGGTGGGCGACCGAGCCTCGGGGACGTGCGACGCGTTTGGCCAACTCGGTCACGCTCATCGCCCGTTCGAGAACCAGGTCGACGATCAGCAGGCGAAGCGGATCACCGAGCGCCTTCATGCGTTCGACGGTATCGACGAGTACCTCGTCGGCGAGTTCATAGTCGACTCCGGGTACCGGCTTGCCACCGAGTGAGAGGGGAGCGGTTGGGCCATTGTCCGACATATATCGAATAATAAATAAAAGTCGGACAGAGCACAACCTGCGGCCCGGTCGGACCGGTCGCCCGTAGGCTGTGGTACATGTCGACGTTTGAGCGTCCCGTTCCCGATCTCACCAAGCTGCTCGCCGCCTGGGAGGAGTTCGAGGTTGGTGAGCAACAACCCGGCAAGGTGCTCGCGAAACTCAAGACGGCCGGGTTGCCGGTGATGCTCCGCGAGCTGATCGAGAGTGGTTGGACTCCCACCGAGCCCGCCAGCTGACGTGCACAACTCACCCGGGCGCCGTGCCGGCGGGCAGCAGATAGTGCCCCGCCCCGCTGCGTGGTCGCCGGGTCCGCAGGCACCATGGGCGTTCGGCGCCGTGGCGTCGATGGGGGAGGTGCTGGCGTCGGTGCCAGAGCATGATCATCCTGTTTTGCCGGCCTTCCCGAATGCCAAAGCCTCGGCCGTGTTGATCGCGCTCGCCGATGGGCCACAGGGGCCCGAAGTCCTGCTGACCCGACGTTCGTGGGAGTTGCGCCACCATCGCGGCGAGGTCAGTTTCCCCGGGGGCCGGCTCGATCCTGGCGAGACGCCCGTCGCCGCCGCGCTACGCGAGGCCAACGAGGAGGTCGGACTCGACCCCGCCCAGGTCAGCGTGCATGGCGAGCTCGGGCATCTGAATACGGTCGTCAGCCGCAGCTATATCGTGCCGAAGGTCGCCACCGTTCCCGAGCGTTTTTCATTGCGGGCCGAAACGATGGAGGTCGATCGCGTGATGTGGGTGCCGCTCGCCGAGTTCACTCGCGCCGGCACCTACCGATCTGAGATGTGGGGCATCGACGGAACACATCGACTCCTGCATTTCTTCGAGTTGGACGACGAAACCGTCTGGGGTGCCACCGCCCACATGATCGTCGATCTGCTGTGCCGCTCGCTGGCGGTCAGCTGACGTTGGTACTCAGGTTGCGCTGATCTCTTGCCACAGCGCTTCGACGTGACGGCGTTCGGTCGTGCGGGCGCCGATCGAGACACGCATCACCGTTTGGCCGTCGAGCACGGTGCGGGTCACGTGGGCCCGGCCGGCGTCGTTGATGCGGTCGATCAGTTGCTCGGTGAGGGCATCGCCGCCGACGACCCGGATGCACAACAGGTTGAGCGGATGTGGCGCAACAATCTCGAACCGGTCGTCGGCGGCGACCCAGCTCGCTAACTGCTGGGTGAGCTCGACGTCGCGGCGGATCCGGTGCTGAACGGTGGCGATGCCGTCGAGCCGGATCGTAAACCATAGCTTCAGGGCCCGGAACCGGCGCCCGAGCGGCACCTGCCAGTCGCGGTAGTCGATCGCCGCGCCTGATTCAGCGGCGGCCGATCGAAGGTATTCAGGCAGGATGCTGAGCGCACCGAGTAGAGCGCTCCGATCGGCTGTCCAGAACAGCGTGCAGTCAAAGTTGACGCCCATCCATTTGTGCGGATTGGTGGCGTAGCTGTCGGCCCGATCGATGCCGTCGTTGACCCAGCGATGCTCGGGCACGAGGGCGGCGATGCCACTCATCGCGCCATCGACGTGTAGCCACACGTCGGTGGCTTCGCATATGGCTGCGACCGCGGCGGTGGGATCGAACGCCATCGACGAGGTGGTGCCGTGGGTCGTGCAAACGAAGAACGGCACCATGCCGGCCGAAACGTCGGCGGCGATCGCCGCCGCCAGCGCCTCGGGCCG
>CALFRK010000110.1 GCA_937919625.1 uncultured Ilumatobacter sp. | reverse complement strand
CCTGAACATCACACCCTGAACATCACACCCTGATCAAAACAAGAGGATCAGCAGTCGCACGGTGTAGCCGGCCATCACGGTCCAGAACAGCATGGCAAATGTTCGCTCGCCGACCCGACCATTGATCGTCGACCCGGTCCAGGTGCCAATCGCCATCAACGGGGCTGCCGCCAACGCCACCAGCAGAGAACTCCGACCGAGTAGGTCGGCATCAGCAAAGATCGCCGTCTTGGTTGCGTCACCGGCAAACGACACCAACGAGGCGGCACCGACAAAGTGCCGCCGGTCGAGGTCGAGGTTTCGTATCGCGACACCCTTCAACGGCCCGGACGTACCCGAGAATCCGCTCGATGCCCCCGACACGAACGCCAACACCGGAGCGAAACCGGTCCGCATGCGGTGGATCTCCAACCGCTCCGCAACAACGGAACCGACGAACATCGCCACGACTGCGATCGTCACAACAAACTCCGGTGCGTTGACCAGCAAGATCGAGCCGACCGCCGCTCCGATCACGACCAGCACGGCGATCAGCGCCGCCGCCCTGAACGGAAGCGTTCGCCGGTAGGCGATGATCTTCATCACGTTGTTGCCGGCAAGCAGCAAGGCGGCAAGCGCGACACCCTGCTTCGAACCGAGGAACAGGGCCAGCGTCGGAACCATCAGCAGCGACCCGCCCAACCCGGCCGAGGCCGAGATGACAAACGACACGTACACCACCGCCAAGACAACGAGCGCGGTCAGAATGTCCAACTCAGATCCGATTCAGTCGTGTTGCGCTGTGAGTGGGCGGTTCACACGCCGATGATGCCGACACCAAGCTCGCCGAGCTGACCATTGAGAGCCGCCAGTTCGCCGTTGGCCAACGCCTCGAGGGCCGCCAACTGGGTGTCGACTTGGCCAGCCAGCTTGTCGTACACAGCGTACGACTGAACGGTCGGGCGAGCATCGGCGCTGCTGACGACAGGCGGCAGACCGCTCAGCTTCTCGAACAACTTCTCGCGGTAGTTCAGCGAATCACCGTCGGACGTGAGCTCTGGCTGCACGAGTTCGAGCTCGACCACTTCGAGTTGCCGGCGAAGTGCCGTCGCGGCGGCGAGCGCAGGCGCCGCCGCCTCGTTGTCGGCCAGCCGTTTCGCCCAGTGGTCGAGTTGATGCTTCAGCGACCGGATCGTGTTCACGCCCGTGGCGATCTCCGACAGCTTGTCGCGGATCTGGATCAGGAAGGCAAACTGCTCGGCCAGGTCAGCGTCGCTGGTATCGACCCGCGGATCTCCGACCAGCTCGAAGCTGTGGGTCATCGACCAATCGCCGACCGCCAGCGTTGCCTTGTAAGTGCCAGGTGCAGCCAGCGGGCCGGCAGGCCGGCCGTGGTACTCGGTGTCGACCATTTTCACGCCCTGCGGGTAGTTCATCGGCCACTGGAAACTGTTCATGCCGGCGGCGGCGGTGATGTACAGACCATGCCGATCTTTCTTCTCGGCTGGAATCGTGCTGGGGAAGGTTTGGATCTCGTTGCCATCACCGTCGCTGATCGTGAGACTCGCCTGGCCGTCGGCCGCCTGCTCAAGGAAGTAGTTGATGCGAACCCCGCGGGCGAGGTCGGTGCCGGCATCGATAACCCGCTTGGTCGTGTGACCGGTGTCGTGCTCGTCGACGTAGTAGGTCGAGTTGTGCCCGGCGGCGACGTGGTAGTTCTTACCGCCGGTGGTACCGCCCCAGGCGGCCGTGATGTTGACTGCGGTGCGCACAACGGAACGTGGCTCGAGCAGATGCCGACTGGCACCTTGCAGGTCGTGGATCTGATGCAACGGCGTCAGATCGTCGAGAATCCAGAACGAGCGCCCATGCGTGCCAACGACAAGGTCGGTGCCCTTCACGACGAAGTCGTAGACCGGAGAAACAGGCAGGTTGCACTGCAACGACTGCCAGCCGGCGCCGTCGTCGAACGAGACGTGGATGCCGAGCTCGGTGCCGACATACAACAACCCCCGGCGATTTGGGTCCTCGCGGATCACGCGACAGAACTCGTTGGCCGGCAACCCGTCGTCGATGCGGGTCCAGGTCGTGCCGAGGTTGGCGCTCTTGTAGACGTAGGGCGCGGCGTCGCCGTTCTTGTGGCGAGCGACCGTCATGTAGACGGTGCCTGCCGTGTGCGGTGATTCCTCGATCATCGTGACCTGCGAGAACTTGGGCAGATCGGGCGGTGTGACGTTGGTCCAGTCTCCCCCGTCATTCATCGAGACATGCACGAGGCCGTCGTCGGACCCGGCCATCAGAACACCCTGCTGATGGGCCGAGACCATCAAAGAAAAGACCGTTGCATACATCTCGGCACCGGCAGTGTCCATCGTGAGCGGGCCCGAAACACCCAGGGTCGCGGGGTCGGCGTAGGTCAGATCGGGGCTGATCGTCTGCCAACTGTGGCCCTCGTCGATCGTGCGGAAAACCTTGTTGCCGGCGGCGTACAGGACAGTGTTGTCCTGCGGCGAGAACACGATCGGGTAGGTCCACTGGAAACGCACTTCGGCCGTTTCGCCGTCGTGGTAGGCCTCCGGCCACACGCTGACGAGCTGAACCTGCTTGGTGGTGTGGTCATAGCGCTGGAGGGAGTCGCCGGCACCCGGCGAGCTACCGATGGCGCCGACGTACACGATGTTCGGGTCGCCAGGCTTGGGTGCCACGTAGCCGCTCTCCGCGGTGCCCGGCGGGTAACAATCGGTCCAGTTGATAGCACCCAAACCGGTCTGGCTCGGTACGGCAATGCTTGAGTTGTCCTGTTGCGATCCGTACACCATGTACGGAAATTGGTCGTCGGTGGCGACGTGGTAGAATTGGGCCGTCAGCTGGTTGTAGATCGACGACCACGAGTCACCGGCGTTGAACGACACCCACGCCCCACCATCGTCGCAGCCGATCATGCGATCCGGGTTGGTCGGGTCGATCCACAGGGCGTGATTGTCGCCGTGCGGAGTATGGAACTCGGTGAAGGTCTTGCCTCCATCTATCGACTTCCAGGCCTTCATGTTCATCACGAACACCGTGTCGGCATCGGTCGGGTGGGCGATCACGTGCATGTAGTACCAAGGCCGCCAGCACAGGTCGGGATTCGACGACTGCTTCTCCCAGGTCTCGCCGTGATCATCCGAGCTGTACAGACCGCGCTTGCGAAACTCGGCCTCGACGACTGCGAACACGCGGCCCGACTTGGCCGCTGAGACCGACACACCGATCTTGCCGAGCGTGCCGTCCGGCAACCCTGGGCGCCGGCTGATGTTCTCCCACGTGTCGCCGCCGTCGCGCGAACGCCACAGCCCACAGTCGGGGCCACCGCTGTCGATCGACCAGAACGAACGTCGGGTCTGCCAGATCGCGGCAAACAAGATGCGCGGGTTGTTGGGATCGAGCGACACGTCGACGGCGCCGGCACCGTCGCTGACGTGCAGCACTAGTTCCCAGTTCTCACCACCGTCTTTCGAGCGGTAGAGACCACGTTCGGGATTGTCCTTCGACATGTGCCCGAGCGCCGCCACATACACCAGGTCGGGATCGTCAGGGTGAATCCGGATCTCGCCGATGTGACGCGACTCGGCGAGGCCCATGTGGCGCCACGTGACGCCAGCATCGGTCGACTTGTAAACCCCATCGCCGTGGGATACGTCGATCCGGATCGTCGACTCGCCCATCCCGGCGTAGATCACGTTGCCATCGGATGGCGCGACCGCCAGGGCGCCGACCGACGCCGTGTCGAGGAAACCATCGGAAACGTTTTCCCAGAACTGACCGGCGTCGTTCGACTTCCAGACGCCACCGGCGCATGCCCCGAAGTAGAACACGGCCTGCTGTTTGGGGTCGGCCGCGACGGCGACGACCCGACCACCTCGGGTTGGACCGATGCAGCGGTAGCGGAGTTGGCTCAGATATTTCGGATCGACGATCGACATGGGGTGAAGCTTCTCATCATTGACGTCGCGGCGACGACCCACGGATCGTCCAGACGCGAGACCCGGGGCCAGCGGCTACTGTGAAGGTAGTGGATCGATTCGGCACACGGCAGGCCTTCGGGCCCGCACTGCTGGGATTCGTGTTGACCCTGACGAGTCTCACGGCATGTGGCTCGTCATCGCCCCCAGCAGTCGCCGACAGCGTCGACGCAAGCACCTACGTGGTGGTGATCGGCCGCTTCGTGCCGCCGCCGTCACCCGACCCGGAGGTGCTGACCATCGTGTACGTGTCGGGCTCGGGAGCGACCGAGATGTCGCTCGAAGACCAGGTCAACGTGATCGACGGCTTCGCTGCCACCCACGAGGTGCGCTTCGTCGACGACTTCGCCGCCGCCCTCGACCACGACGCGCCCGGATCACCGCCGAAGGACCAAGGGGTGCTGATCGGTGTCGGGCGGATCAGCCGCGATGCACCGCACACGGTACGCGTCGAGGTGTATGTCGATACCGATCGGCTCGAGGCGCAGTTGGTCACCGTTGCGTATCAAGCGGGAGCCTGGGTCGTCGAGAGTGTCGAACCCGTCGAACCCGAAGTGCTCGTTGGGGACGAATGAGCGGGTGGAGCAGCTCGTGGCTGATGCGCCCAACTCGCCGCACTCGACATCGAGAACCTCACGCATCCGAAACTCGATCCGGGCGTGGTTTCTCGGCTCCGACCGGCAAGCCCGCCTAACGATCACGCACTGCGTCCACAGCGCAGCCGAAACGTTTTTCACCGTGTCGATGGCGGGGTCGATCTTCTTCAATGTGTCGGTCGAAGCGGCTCGTCCACGGGTGCTGCTCTATCTCGTGGTCACACTGGCGCCATTCCTGATCATGGCCCCGCTGGTCGGGCCGATCGTCGACCGGGTGCGGGGCGGGCTGGCGACGACCATGATCGCGTCGTTCGTCGCCCGGGCCGTGCTGGCACTGCTATTGGCCGAGAACCTGCGAACGCTGCTGTTGTTCCCATTGGCGTTCGGTGTGCTGGTGGTGGCCAAGACCTACACCGTGTCGCGCAATGCTCTCCTGCCGGCGTTGGTCGACGACCGGCAGGACCTGGTGTCGGCCAACGCCCGGCTGTCACGCAGCGCCACGATCGCCGGTGCTGTCGCGGCCGCGGCGGCGGTGCCGCTGTTCGCCGCCACATCGGGTGCGTGGACGCTGCGGGTCGGCGCGCTTGTATACGCCATGGGGGCATTCGCCGCCTACCGGGTTAGGGCTGTCGCCACACCGATCGAACCGATCGAACCTGACGCCCTGCTCGAACTTGTCCGCCCAGATGTGTCGAGCGCGGTCTGGGACATGATGGCACTGCGGGCCGCGATCGGGTTCGCAATCTTCCAGTTCGGGTTCTCGCTGCGATCCGACGGCGAGCCGGCGTGGGTATTTGGCCTGGTGATCCTCGCCAACGGCGTCGGTGGATTCACTGGAACAGTGGTGTCGCCATACCTGCGGCGGCACCTCACGGAGCGCTCGATGTTCACAGCCACGTTGGTTAGTGCGGCCGTGGTGACGGCGCTGTGCGGTTTGGCGTTCGACCGCGTCACGTTGGTCGTCACGATCTTCGTGCTCGCCCTGTCGGCCAGCGTCGGGCGTCGGGCGCTCGACGCAACCATCCAGACCCATGCGCCGCGCGCCCGACGCGGTCAGGTCTACGCCGGCCTAGAGACCCGGCTCGAGCTCGCCTGGGTCGTGGCGGCGGTGCTGGCCGTGGCGATCCGGATCGCGTCGTGGATCGGTGTGTTGGCCTTGGCGGGTTTTCTGGCGCTGGCGGCGATCATCCATCTCCGGCGTCGCAGCGGGCTCGACGTGCTACGACCGGTCGTGGCGATCGCGCTTCCCGAACGCCTGTTGTTAAGGGCCGAGACGCTTGCCGACCACGGCTTCTACGACGAAGCGATCATCGTCGCCAAGGCAGCGGTCGAGTCCGACCACGCCACGCGCGCGACAGGCGAACACCTCCGTGCCGAGGCGGCAGCCTGCATCGCTGACGCCCGCCTTCGGATCGTGCCGCACCCCAACGAGCCGCACCCCAACGAGCCG
>CALFRK010000109.1 GCA_937919625.1 uncultured Ilumatobacter sp. | reverse complement strand
TTGGCGCCCGCCTCGATGTCGGCGGCCTCGGTGAACTCGGCGATGTTGTGGCTGAGGCCGTTGACGCTCGGCGTGAAAATCATCGACGTCGGGCACACCCTGCCCAGCATCTGAGCATCGTGGCCGGCACCACTGGGCATCCTGTTGGTGCTGTGCCCCAGCCGCCGCGCTGTCGCTTCGACCAGATCGACCATTTGCGGATCAAACTCGACCGGCTCGAAGCGGGCCAGAGTGCGGCGTTCGATCGTTACTCCTTCGGCTTCAGCCAACTCAGCGACGATGGCCTCGAACTGACCTTCGGCCCGGCGTAACACATGTTCGTCGGTGTTGCGGAGATCGATCGTCATCGTCACCGAGGATGGCACGACATTGACCAGGTTCGGGTGCACATCGGTGCGGCCAACGGTGGCCACCTGGTCGCCGCCCAACTCGGCAGCGATGTCCCGTACGGCTGTTGTGACCCGAGCAGCAACGTACAGCGGATCGTGACGCAGTCGCATCGGGGTCGTGCCGGCGTGTGCCGACTGGCCGGTGATCGTGAGCTCGGTCCACGAAATGCCCTGCACTCCTTCGACGACGCCAATCGTGACACCGAGATCTTCGAGAATCGGACCCTGTTCGATATGTAGCTCGAAATATGAGTGCGGGAACATCGCCGCCGGTACAGGGCGCGGCCCGGCGTATCCAATTCGCATCAACTCGTCGCCGAGGCGGGCATCGTCGTCGACGGCCCGAACGTCCAGCGCAGATTCGACCGCCAACCCACCCACATAGACCAGGCTGCCCATCATGTCGGGGGGGAACCTGGCACCTTCCTCGTCGGTGAAAAAGGCGACCGTTAGTCCGCGAAGCGTTGCAACGTCATTGCTGATCAGGGTCTCGATTACTTCGATGCCCGCCAGCACGCCGAGATTGCCGTCAAACCTGCCGCCCGTGCGCACCGTGTCGATGTGTGAACCTGTCATCACGGGTGCGAGCGACAAGTCGGTTCCCGGCCGAGTGGCGAACACGTTGCCGATCTGGTCGATCTCAACTACCAGTCCTAGATCGCGCATCCACGTGACGACCAAATCGCGTCCTTCGCGGTCGGCGTCGGTCAAGGCAAGCCGGGCACACCCGCGCTCACCGTTTGGCCCCTCGATCGCGCCGATCTCACCAAGCGCCTCGAGGCGCCCGATCAGTCGTCGAGCGTCGACCCGCAAGTCGTCGTAGGATCCATTGTCGGGTCGTTGTTCCACGCATCGACGTTATCCACCTGGCGGCCGGTAGGAATACCCACCGATCAGACCAGGTTGTTGCAACCGTCGGCAACGCTCCACGGCGATGCCCAAAGGACACACCGTCATCATGCAGACCGGTACGTTGAAGCTCGGCAGGCTATTCGGAATCACCGTCAAGATGCATTGGAGTGTGGCGTTGATCGGCATGCTGCTCGGTGCCAGCCTCGCCAACGCGATCGGTTGGCTGGCAGGGGCGGCCGGCGTCGTCAGTTTTCTCGCATCGATCCTGGTGCACGAGTTTGCGCACGCCCTCACCGCCCGCCGGTTCGAGGTCGGCACCGAGTCGATTCAGCTATGGGCCCTCGGCGGGATCGCTCGCCTCAGCCGAGAATCACCAACCGCCAAGGCCGAGGGTTGGATCGCCGTCGCCGGTCCGGCCGCCAGCGTCATGTTGGGTGTGCTCGGGATTGGTGGTTGGTGGGCGCTCGGGGCCAATGCCAGCGACAACGCGTTCGTGGGCCTGCTCGGATGGCTTGGCATCATCAACATCTTGCTGGCCGTGTTCAACCTGCTCCCCGGCGCCCCGCTCGACGGCGGCCGGATTCTAAAAGCAATTCGTTGGGGTGTCCATGGCGACCGTCATCGGGCCGCGCACGAGGCCGGCCGCGCTGGCATCGTGCTCGGTTGGCTGATCGCCGGAGTTGGTTTTGCACTGATCCTGAGGGCCCAGAGCGGCGTCTGGCTGATGGTGATGGGCTTCTTCATCATGATCAACGCCCAGGTCGAGATCTCGGCCGCCCGAATCGGCGCCAGACTGGCCGGAGTCAAGGTTCGCGACCTCACCTGGTTCGGCGTCGCCGAGGCAGGCGCCGATATGGACGCCGATTCGATGCTGTGGCAACGACGGCGACTCGGTTCGGCCGGCGGTGTCGCCGTGACCGACGAATCGGGAACGCCGCTCGGACTCGTGCTCGAAGACGAGTTGTGGGCGATCCCGGCAGAGCAACGGCCGTGGGTGATGCTCACACAGCTGATGGTGCCCTTCGAGGGGATGGCGCAGGCCGACCCCGACGAAGAACTTTCTGCCGTGTTGTCCCGCCTCAACCCTCGGCGTCCCGTCGTGACCGTTTGGCAGGACGGCCATCTAGTCGGAATGGTGCCACCCAAGCGGCTTCGCGATCAGCTGGCGTCGGCCGGCCAGTGAGATCGTGTCGAGACCGATCAGGCGTCGGCCACATTCCACTCGCGCTGAACGACCGGGGGCTTGTCGCTCCACGGGAAATTGATCCACTGATCGGTGCGCTTCCACACGTAATCGCACTTGACGACCGAGTGTGACTTCTCGTAGATGACCGCTGTACGAACCTCGCCCACCTTGCCGCCGCAAAACTCGCCGACGGATTTGAGCGTGTTACCCGTGTCGGCGACGTCGTCGACGATCAGGATCTTGGCGTTGTGCAGATCGACAAAGTCGGGGGCCGGCGGCAGGATGCGAGGTACCTCGAGTCGTTCGTCGACACCGGTATAGAACTCGACGTTCATCGTGTACGTGTTCTTGACCGACATCGCGTACCCCATCGCACCGCCGATAAGCAGCCCTCCACGCGCGATCGACAAGATCATGTCGGGTTCATAGCGGTCATCGGCGACCATCTGTGCCAGTTCGCGCGATGCGACACCGAACTTTTCCCAGGTCAAGATCTCACGCTCTTGCGACATGTCAATGCACGCTACCGGGTCGATCGCGGGCTTGGAGAAAGAGGCCGATTCTGACCGGTTACTCGACGATCAGGCCTTCGAAACCCTCGTCAGCGGGAGGATATTGGGGATCGATTTGCTCGAGGTGATGCCTAAGAATTTTGGCGACCACCAGATTGCGAACCCATTTACGGTCAGCCGGCACGATGTACCAAGGGGCATCCGGGGTAGTCGTCTTGCGGATTGCATCGCGAAATGCAGCCTGGTAATCGTCCCAAAGCTTGCGATCGTCGAGGTCGCCCAACCGGAATTTCCACCTTTCGTCCGGGTCATCGACGCGGTCCTGTAGTCGCTCGCGCTGCTTTTCCTTAGAGACGTTGAGGAAGATCTTCACGACATGGGTGCCCTCGTCGGCCAGCATCTTCTCAAAGTGCTTGATGTGGTCGTAGCGTTTGGACCACACCGACTCGGGGGCGAAACCCTTTACTCGCACCACCAGTACGTCCTCGTAGTGGCTGCGATTGAAGATTCCAATCTGGCCCATGGCCGGGGCGTGGGCGTGCACGCGCCACAGATAGTCGTGGGCTCGCTCCTCGTCGGAAGGAACGCCAAATGAGTTGACGTCGACACCCGCTGGGTTGACACCATTCAGCACGGAGCGGATCGTGCCGTCCTTGCCGCCCGCATCCATCGCCTGCAACACCACCAATAGTGCGGTGTTCTCGGCGGCGAAGAACTTGCGTTGCAAGTCGGAAACGACTGCCATCTCCTCGGCGAAGGCAGCCTGCGCCCACTGCTTGTCCCATCCCAGCTTGTCGCCGGGGTCGCGATCATGAAGGTCGATATGGTCGTCGGCACGGCACCTCTTTACAACGTCGTCAGCCATGAGGGGACCGTACATCGAACTCGATGCGATCTCCCTGGCAGGCCGTCCGCTGATGCTTAGAAAACCGGGTGAACCTGTAACATGCGTCACACCAGGGCGGGTTCGGACTCGCACCACGTCATCAGGGGGGCACCAGATATGACCGCAATTCGTCGATCCACGAATCAACGCAGCTTGCGAGTGTTCGCACTGCCGCTCGCAGCAGCGTTGCTTGCGGCCTCGTGCGGAGGCGGCGGCGACGATGCCGCCCCCGACGATCAGGTCGTTACCGAAGATTCCACTGGCGATACCGCTCCGGCCGACGACGCTGCACCCGACGACGCTGCACCCGACGACGCTGCACCGGCCTCGAGCATCGTCGACGACGACACCTCCGACGGCAGCCCGGTCGAAGAGACACTCCCACCAGAAGAGAACCTCGAACCAGTCGCTGGCGGCACCCTGCGATACGGACTCACCGCGGAAACCAACGGCATCAACCCAACCGCGTCGGCGCTGTCGGTCAATGGTCTGATGATTGGCAATGCAGTGTTCGACACGCTCGCCGCCCTCACACCCGGCGGCGGCTGGGTCCCCTACCTGGCGGAATCGTTTACGCCCAGCGACGACTTCAGGTCGTGGACCATGAAGCTTCGCCCGAACATCACGTTTCACGACGGCACACCTCTCAACGCTGAGGCGATCACCGTCAACTTCGAGTCCCAGCGTGCCCACCCGCTGGTCGGGCTGGCGGTCAAGCCGTTCTTCCCCGACGAGGGTGCAGTCACCATCGTCGATGACCTGACGGTGATCTTCAACCTGCTCGAACCCGACGCCCAGTTTCCCAGTGCGGCGATGACCGGCCAACTCGGTATGGTCGCATCGCCGACCTGGCTCGAGGCCGCGGCAGCGGACGGCGCACTCAACCAGGCGCCCATCGGCACCGGTCCATTCGTATTCGACAGTCGCAGCGAAGACTCCGTCACCCGGTTCGTGCGCAACGACAACTGGTGGAACGGTGATGTCTATCTCGACGCTGTCGAGTTTTTCCCGGTCCCCGATCCCGACGCCCGCAACGACCTGATGTTCGGCGGAGAGATCAACGCCCTCCACACCACCAACCAGGCTTCGACGCTCGACCTGCGTGACGACGAGTCGATCCAGAGAGTGGAGAACGACGCTGGCGAGGAGTCGTTCGCGATGATCAACTCATCAGTGCCGCCGTTTGACGACATCCGCGCTCGCAAGGCCCTCACCCTGGCCACCCCGGTCGACCTGTACAACGATCTGATCGCGCTCGGAGTCAACCGTCCCGCCAATCAGATGTTCATTCCTGAGAGCCCGTTCTACAACCCCGACGTCGTGCAAGAACACGACGATCCGGACGCCGCAGTCGTGTTGGCCGCCGAGTACTGCGCCGAGCGTGGCACCGACGAGAACACCGTGCTGGGCACGCCAACGTGCACCGATGGCAAGATCAATATCGAGTTGCAGTGGTCAGGCCCGGCGGTCGTTCAAACCAGGATCGCCGACCTGCTCGACGAAGGCTGGAGTGTTGCGTTCAACGTGACATTTAACGAGCTACTCGAGGACGAGCACGTACAGCAGACCGCGTTCGGTCAGTACAACGTCAACACGTGGCGCCAGTTCGGTGCTGCAAACCCAACCGGCGACAACGTTTGGTTGATGTGCCGCACGATCGGTGGCATCTCGTTGAACTGGCCCCGCTTCTGCGACGAGCAGCGTGACGCCCTGATCCTCGCCACGATGGCGGAGCCCGACAACGCCGACCGCGCGCCGCTGCTCCAGGAACTCGTCCAGAGGATCCACGACGACTACCTCTACATCCTCTTCAACCACACGTTGTGGACCAACGCGTTCGCTGAAGAGGTACACGGCGTGTGTGAGCGCACGGCGCCCGACGGAACCTTGCTCGAGTGCGCCACCAATGGCCGCACCTGGTTCAGCTCGGTGTGGATCGACTGAGTCACATGATCCCTGACCACCCGTCAAGTCACCGAACCGAGATTCGATGAACTACTGGTTGCAGCGGATTGGAATGTCGGTGCTGCTGTTGCTCTCCGTCAGCGCTCTCACGTTCGGTGCGATGAACGTGCTCGGAGACCCGTTGTTCAACATCCTTGGCCCTGTGGCGCGGACCAAAGACGTGCGTGGCACGGCCCAAACCGATGGATATGCGTATCAGGCCAGCAAGGGCAATCCGACGGCCGGTCTTGTGGTGCTCGACGAGGCCGACGAGTTGGCCTCAGGACAAGCGTTGTTGGTCTCGACCGACGACGAATTGCCACTCCGCACCGACACCATTGCTCCCCTCGACTCGGTAACCGTCGAGGGTGGGCTGGTGTCGATCGCAGACACCGTCAGTCCAGGCGATTCGGTGGTCAATGGGCCAGAGCCCGAGCAGTTGTTCAAGGTCGCTCAGGCCGAACAGGAGTTTCATCTCGATAAGCCGCTACCCGAACGATATGCGCGGTGGCTCGCCGATTTCGTTACCGGCGATATGGGGCCGCAATTCAGCAAGACCGGTGAACCACCTGTCACCGATCTGATCAAAGAGCGTTTACCGCGCTCGGTGATGTTGCTGGTGATGGCCCAGATCCTGGCTACGGCGATCGCGATTCCGTGGTCGTTGTGGTCAGCCTCGAAGGCAAACAACATCGTCGACAAGCTTTCGACCTTCTCGACATTCCTGATCATTGCGCTTCCGAACTTTGCCCTCGGGGTGATCCTGAAGTATGTCTTCGCGATCAAACTCAGCTGGTTCCCACAGACCTTCAACGCCTCCGACCCGTTGCTTTCACAGGTCTGGCAGATGTTCCTGCCGGCGCTCACGATCGCACTTCCGGCCGCCGCTGTGTACCAACGTCTGCTTCGCACCGATCTGATCACCACCCTTCAGGAAGATTTCATCCTGATGGCGCGCAGCAAGGGCGTGTCGCGGCGCAATGTCCTCTTCAGGCATGCTCTACGCCCGTCGTTGTTCTCGTTCGTAACCGTGTTCGGCATCAATACCGGCGCTCTGATCGGCGGTTCGCTGATCGCCGAAACAATCTTTCGAGTGCCAGGCCTCGGCTCGGCCGTCGTCGAGGCGGTGGCCACCGAGGACTTCCCGATCGTGTTGGCGATCGTGATGATCATCGCCACCGCATTTGTCCTGGTCAACGTCGTCGTCGACGTGGTGTACTCGCTGATCGACCCGCGGGTTCGCCGATGAGTGAAATCGAACTCGTCGCCGACGAGATCACCAACCAAGACGATGCATCGCCCGAGGCCGAGCTGATCACCCGCAGACTGGGGTGGGCATTCTGGCTGTGTGTCTGCTGGCTCGTCGTCATCGTGCTGGCAGCCGTGTTGGCGCCCTGGCTGCCGCTAAAAGACCCAAACGCCAATCTCGTCAACCGCGACCTCGGACGCCCGCCCTACTCTCCTTCGAGCGAGTTCTGGTTTGGCTCCGACCAAGACGCCCGCGACGTGTTCTCGCGCACGATCTTTGGTGCCCGCGTTTCGTTGACGGTCGGATTTGTGGCGATCGCCTTCGGGATGGTGATCGGAGGCACACTCGGCATCCTCTCCGGCTACTTCCGCGGCTGGTGGGACCGCATCATCTCGTTTGCTTTCGTTGTACTGCTGTCTTTCCCCGCGTTGGTGCTGGCGATCCTGATCACCTCGCTGCTCGACCGAGGGCTCATGACGATCTCGCTGACGCTGGGCTTTCTTGCGATCGCCCCCGTCGGACGACTCGCCCGGGCGACGACAATTCAGTACGCCGAGCGCGAGTTCGTAGTGGCAGCGCGCACATTGGGCGCCAGGCATCCGCGCATCATCATCCGTGAACTGCTCCCCAACGTGGTGATTCCGATGGGTGCACTCGCCCTGCTCGGCATGGCGGTTGCGATCGTGGCCGAAGGTGGGCTCGCCTTCCTCGGGCTGTCGGTTCAGAAGGAGGAGACCTGGGGCAAACTGATCCTGCTCGGCGCCGGCTCGCGCGACCTCGAGAAGTCGCCCTGGATCTCGATGGCGCCAATCTTCATTCTGTTCCTCACCGTATTGGCGCTCAACTTCGCGGGCGACAAGATACGGGCCTACTTCGACGTCAAGGAGACCGCACTGTGACCGTGCGTCTCCAGACCGAAGGCCGCGTCAGCGAAGGCACGCTGCTCGAAATCGCCGACGTCAAGACCCATTTCCGAACCGAACGAGGCCTCGTCCGGGCCGTCGACGGTGTCACCTTCAGCCTCGAACGCGGCAAGGCGCTCGGGATCGTGGGCGAATCGGGTTCTGGCAAGACCGTTCTCAGTCGCACGATCATGGGCCTGCTGCCCTCCACCGCTGTGCTTTCGGGCTCGGTCAGGTTCGCCGGCCAGGAGATCCTCGGGCTCGACGCCAGACAGATGCGTCACTTGTGGGGCAGCGAGATGTCGATGGTGTTCCAGAATCCGATGGTGTCGCTCAATCCGTTGATGAAGATCGGCAAACAGATCATCGAGCCGCTTCAGATTCACCTGGGTATGGACAAGACCAACGCCGTCGCTACGGCCGAGCGCCTGTTGCGTGACGTTCGAATCCCCGAACCGGAAAAGCGTCTCGGTCAGTTCCCTCACGAACTGTCGGGTGGCATGCGTCAACGGGTCATGATCGCGATCGCCCTGGCTTGCGGTCCGACACTGCTGTTCGCCGACGAGCCGACCACTGCACTCGATGTAACGGTGCAGGCCCAGATTCTCGAACTGATCGGCGAACAGCGCAAAGACCGCAATATGTCGGTCATCCTCGTCACCCACGATCTGGGCGTCGTCGCCGGGCACACCGACGAGATTGCCGTCATGTACGGCGGGCGTCTGGTCGAGAAGGCACCGACCCGCGAGCTGTTCGCCAACATGAAGATGCCGTACACCAAGTCATTGATGCGCAGTATCCCCAAACTCGAAGACCCCAGCCACACACGGCTGCTAACGATCCCCGGCCGACCGCCAGATCTCGTCAACCCGCCCAAAGGATGCCGTTTCGCGCCGCGCTGCGCTTATGCCAGAGAAAAGTGTGTCCAGCACGAGCCTCCGCTTATCGTCAGCGACACCTCCAGCGAACATTTCTACGCCTGCTGGTACCCCGTCGGATCACCCGAGTTCGAAGAGCGCGACGTCGAGATCATGACCAACGTTGGCGTTGGGGGCTCAGCCTGATGGCAGGCACCGGCACTGCCCATCTCCGCGACGGCGACGTCGTTCTGCGCGTCGACGACCTGGTCGTCGAGTTTCCGATGGGACGCCACGCGACCGTCAGCGCCGTCGCCGGGGTCAGCTTCGATGTGCTGCGCGGCGAGACGCTGGGCATCGTCGGCGAATCGGGCTGTGGTAAGTCGACCACCGGCCGGGCGATCATGCAGATCACGGCGCCGACCTCCGGAACCGTCAGTTTTGAAGGCACCGACCTAACCTCGCTCAGCTACAGCGATCTGCGAGAGGCCCGTACGAAGATCCAGATGATCTTTCAGGACCCAATCTCAAGCCTCAACCCGCGCCGCAAGGTTCGCGACAGTGTCAAGGATCCGCTCGACATCTGGCAGCGCGGCTCAGAGGCCCAACGGATCGAACTCGTCAACTCGATACTCGAACAGGTCGGAATCGACCCCGAACGAGCTGCCGAAAGTCGCCCCCATCAGTTCTCGGGTGGTCAATGCCAGCGGATTTCGATCGCCCGAGCGCTCGTTCTCGATCCGACCCTGATCATCTGCGATGAGCCCGTCTCTGCACTCGACGTCAGTGTGCAGGCGCAAGTACTCAATCTGCTCGAGGATCTCAAGCAGCAATACGGGTTGACCCTGATCTTCATCGCACACGACCTCGCCGTCGTCAAGAACATCAGTGACCGCGTGGCGGTTATGTACCTCGGCAAGCTGTGCGAGGTCGCATCCAGCGACGATCTCTACGGCCGTCCAGCACATCCGTACACAAATGTGCTCGTCGAGTCGATTCCGATCCCTGACCCCGAGTTGGCCGTTGCGGGAACCACGATCACCGGTGAGCCACCCTCCCCCGTGAATCCGCCGTCGGGCTGCCGGTTTCACCCACGGTGTCCTTACGCCGACGATATTTGCAGCAGAACCGAACCGACGATGCGATCGATTGGCGATGGTCATTTCGTGGCCTGTCACCATCCGCTGGTGACACCCGTCTCGATTGCATGATCGGTTGCGGATAGCACCGGTGGCATCGCCCGCAACCGTGCCGAACTGGATCGAAGTGGATGCTCCACGCTCGCTGCGGCGCACGTTGAGTCCGTACCGAAACGGTTACGACGATCCGACCACCCGGCTCTCGAACGGTGATTTTCTCCGAGCCACGCACACGCCAGATGGTCCCGGCACGCTGCTGCTGACCTGGAATGCAGATTCGGCGCGCCCCGAAGACTGCGATTTGCAGGCTGAGGCGTGGGGCACGGGCGCGGGATGGTTGTTGGCAGGCGTCGAGTCGATCACCGGACACACCGATCGCCCAGTGATGTTTCCGGATGCACACCCGGCCGTCGAACGTGCGCTTCGCCTGGCGCGGATTGCCCGGATCGGCGCCTCAGGCGATGCCTACCATCAGTTGCTCTCCACGATTATCGCTCAGCGAATCACCGCTGGAGAGGCGATCCGGCAATGGGCCCGGCTGTGTCACGAGCTCGGCGAAGCAGCGCCGGGCCCAGCGGAGGTGACAGATGGCCTTCTGTTGCCACCATCCCCTGCCAGTCTGCACCGTCGACCGGCGTGGTGGTTCCACCCGCTCGGAATCGAGGCCAAGCGCGCCCATCCGCTGGTCGAGGTCGCTCGCCACGCCGACAAACTGTGGGCCTGGACCAAATCTGGACCAACGGTGCTGGCCGAGAAGTTGTCGCTAATTCGTGGAATCGGCCCCTGGACGGTCGGTTCCGTGCTCGGTCCGGTGTGTGGCGACCCGGACGCGGTGCCGGTGGGTGACTTTCACTTTGCCAACATCGTCGCCTGGGCGCTCGAACAAGAACCACGCGCCACCGACCAGCGGATGCTCGAGCTGCTCGAGCCATATCGCGGTCAGCGCGGTCGTGTGCTGTCGGCGATCGTCGCCACCGCAGGCAAGGCGCCCGGCTTCGGTCCGCGAAAACGGATTCTGCCGATGGCCAAGTGGTGAGACGCCGACGACCACAGCGGACCGGGCAAAACAACACGAAGTAGCGAAAGGCGGCATATCTCCCCGCCCCCGTCTGATCACTAACATCACAGCATCGTGTCCACTCGCTTACTGAGTATCAAGGGGCCATTCGGCGCCTTTTCCGATCGGCTACTCGCGCTTGAGCTTCCCGATCTACCCAACGACCGCCGCGCCGAAACAGTTTCATTCGTCTGTGGACGTTGCCAAACTGTGCCTTCGCCGCTCAAGCTCGGCATCGCAACGCTGACAATCGCGGTTGGCCTGTCCCAACGAGTGCTCGGAAACGATCGAACAACCGTGTTTCTTCAGGGCACCTCGTTGCCGTTTGTCGGCGAACTGGCACGGATCGTTCGCTCTCTGGGTTTCACCTTCGTCTGGGAAACGTGGCCTGCGACATCGCCGACGGGCGCCGTGACGCGATCCGGTGATCGAGCATGATCGAGTTGACCGAGCCGAGAGCTCACCACGACTGCCAGGTACTGGTGATCGGGTCAGGCGCAGGCGGCGCCACCACTGCTGCGACTCTGGCCGAGGCCGGAATCGACGTGTTGATCGTCGAGGAGGGCGGCTGGGTCGAGCAAGACTCGGTCGTGCCTTTCTCGCTCGAGCAGATGGACCTCCAGTACCGATCGGGCGGCGTGACCGTCGCCCTCGGACGCCCCTCGATCGCCTACACCGAAGGATGTTGCGCAGGCGGCGGCACCGAGGTCAACAGCGGGCTGTACCGCCGTCCGTCGAAGGCGACACTCGAACGCTGGCGCAAGAACTACGCGATCGACGACTTTGACGACGACGAGTTCTACGCAGCTTGCGACGAGGTCGAGCAGGCGTTGTCGGTTCAAACGGTGCCCGGCCGCCAGACACCCGCAAGTGAACTGCTGCGGCGCGGCGCCGCCGCGTTGGGCTGGCGGCACGACGAAATCCCACGATGGATGACATATCCGAACGGAAACGATGCCGCCGCGGGCCGCCGCCAAAGCATGACACGCACGTATCTCCCGCGCGCCGTCCGGGCCGGGGCTCGGCTGCTGTGCGAGCACAGGGTCGATCGGTTGATCATCGATCGACAGCGGGCGTTCCGCGCTGAGCTCACCGGCCCCGCAGGCGAACCAGTCACGATCGACTTCGGCGACGTGATCGTGTGCGCCGGTGCGATCCACACCCCCGCTCTGTTGCAGCGCTCGGGATTTCGCGGGCTGGTTGGCAAAGCGCTCGCGATGCATCCGACTGTCAAGCTTGCGGCCCGATTCAACGAGGCGATCAATGTCGTCAACGATGTTCCCGTCCACCAGGTCAAGGAATTCGCGCCCGAGTTGTCATTCGGTGGGTCGGCCAGCCATCCAGGTCTCGTTGCGTTGGCGCTGACCGATAACTGGGCCGAGATGCGTGATGCCGTCACGGCCTGGCCAAACATTGCCGTGTACTACGCGGCCATCACCAGCCAGGGTCGCGGCCGAGTCACGTCGCTTCCCGGCCTGCGTGACCCACTCGTCACCTATCGCCTTACGCGCCGCGACCGCGACCTACTCGGCCAAGGCCTCGCCCGACTGGCGTTGGTGATGCTCGAGGCTGGGGCGCGTGAGGTGTATCCCTCGTTCAAGGGAGCGCCGACGGTTCGCTCGCGCTCCGATCTGGCGCAGCTCACCGCAGGGTTCAGCGCCAACGCGGCAAGTGTGATGACGGTCCACCTGTGCTCGACCGTTCCGATGGGTTCAGATCGATCGAAGGCCGCGGCCGACAGCTTCGGTCGGCTTTTCGGAGCCGACAATGTTCACGTCAACGACGCCTCACTGCTGCCAGACGCCCCTGGTGTGAACCCACAGGCATCCGTGATGGCCGTGGCGTTACGCAACGCCAGACACTTCATCGAGGAACACTCGTGAACACCCAACGCTCGATGCCAGAGGCGACCGTGATCACTGGCGCCGCCGGCTGGCTCGGCACGGCTTTGACGCACGCGCTCGTCCAGTCCGGCGGCGAGTGGGAACGAAGCGGCACCATCCGCACGCTGGTCCGAAACCGGATCGAGGCCGACCGCCTGGCGGGCCACAGCCCAAGGATCGAACCAATCGTCGGCGATCTACTCGATCCCGAGTCGCTCGGTCGTCTGTTCGCCGGCCTCGCCGGCAATATCGACGTGTTGCACACCGCAGGGGTGATCCACCCCACCAAGGTCAACGACTTCTTCACCATCAACCGCGACGGCACCAAGGCGATCGCCGCCGAGGCCGCCAAACATGGTGCTAGACGATTTGTGCACGTGTCGTCGAACAGCCCGTTTGGCACCAACTCACATCCCAATGACCGATTTCGCAACGACGAGCCCTATCACCCCTACTACGGCTACGGCGATTCCAAAATGCAGGCCGAACTGGCTGTATTCGAGGCGGTCGAAGCCGGCCTCGACGCCGTGTTGGTGCGGCCACCCTGGTTCTATGGCCCGCACCAACCACCTCGTCAGACGACCTTCTTCAAGATGGTTCGCATGGGCCGCTTTCCGGTATTCGCCGGTGGACACCAATCGAGGTCGATGGTGTACGTCGACAACCTGGTGCAGGGCCTGGTCCGAGCAGAACTGACTCACACCAAACCTGGACTCGGGTGGTGGATCGCCGACGAACGCCCGTACACGATCAGTGAGATCGTCGAAACCGTTGGGCGCGCCCTCGCCGACGAAGGATTCGAAGTGTCGCCCAATCGGATCCGCATACCTGACATGGCGGCGCGAGCCGCCGAGTTCGCCGACAAGATGATCCAACGCACGGGCCGCTACCACCAACAGATACATGTACTCGGAGAAATGAACAAGAACATCGCATGCGACATCAGCGTCGCTCAGCGCGATCTCGGCTATCAACCTCAAGTCGACCTCTACGAAGGCATGCGGCGTAGCATCCGCTGGTGCATCGACCAAGGCCTCGAACTGTGACCACAAGTCTCGTCACCGGAGGTAGCGGGTACTTCGGGTCGCTACTGGTCGATCGGCTCGTGCAACGCGGCCACCATGTACGCGTCTTCGACCTCAACGACGCTGCCGACCGACCCGAAGCGGTCGAGTTCCTCGCCGGTGACATCCGTGACGCCGGAGCGGTCGCCAATGCGGTCGGCGGATGCGACATCGTCTTCAACAACGTCGCCCAGGTGCCACTTGCGAAGGATCACTACCTCCTGCGAAGCGTGAATGTCGACGGCACCCGAGTGTTGCTCGACCAGTGCGCGGCGGCGGGCGTCGGCAAGGTTGTTCACACCTCATCGAGCGCGGTGTTCGGGGTTCCCGAGTCCAACCCGGTGTTGACAAGCACGGTACCCAAGCCCGAAGAGGCGTACGGGCACGCCAAGTTGGCTGCCGAGTGGGCGTGTCTCGACGCCGCCCGCAACGGACTCGATGTCACGATCGTGCGCCCGCGCACCATCGTCGGGCACGGCCGATTGGGAATCTTCGGCATCCTTTTCGATTGGATCGCCGACGGCGCCGACCCGATCGTGCTCGGCGAAGGCACCAACCGCTACCAGTTCGTGCACGCCGAAGACCTCGCCGACGCCTGCATCCTCGCCGGCGACAATGAGCGTCCAGGAATTTTCAACATCGGCACCGACCGGTTCGGCACGATGCTCGAGGCACTCGACCAACTCTGTTCTCACGCCGGTACCGGCGCTCGGGTTCGACGGGTTCCGGTCGCCCTGGCGGCGGCTGGAATGCAGGTGACCTCGCGCCTCGGACTCACACCCTTTGCCCCCTATCACTGGTTGATGTACTCCGAGCCGATGTGGTTCGACACCACCGACTCCGAACAGCAACTCGGTTGGGCACCCAAGTGGTCGACCGACGAGATGTTCGCTCAAAGCTACGACTGGTTTGTGGCCCACCGCTCCGAAACGACGGACACGTATGCCAGCCACCACCGGCGGTCTGCTCGCCAGGGTGTATTGAGCGGCGTCAAGCACGCCACGAGAATGTTGCCGCTGGCGAAGGGCGGCCGGTATGGATGACCTCCGTACGACGACCTGGTGGCCAATGCTGCGACACGCCCTCCCCGTCTATGTGCTATCGCGATTGTGCGTCCTCGCCGGTGCCGCTGTGGTGGCCGCCGAACTAAAGATCGACACCAACCTCGCCGACGAGCGCTCACTGGCCACAGCCGACCCCAATATCGTCGACCCCGCAAGAGCTGGCAGCGCGATTCGGCCGATGGTCGACGTGCTGACCTCGTGGGACGGGCTGTGGTACATCGACATCGCCCGCAACGGTTACCCAAAGAACGTCCCGCCAGATATCACGTACCATGTCGACGAGGCCAGGGCTGCATTCTTTCCACTGTTCCCGATGCTCGGCCGATGGTTCAACCGGATATGTCCCGGCGGTGACTCGGTTGCCGTACTGACGATGAACACCATCCTCGGACTGATCGCCGTCGTGCTGATCGGGCTGATCGGCCAGCGACTCTATGGCGAGAGCATCGGACGCCGCACGGCCACGCTGGTCGCCCTGTTCCCCGGCAGTTTCGTGTTGTCTTTTGCCTATAGCGAGGCGCTGATGATCGCGCTCGCTGCGGCCTGCCTTTTGATGTTGATGGATCACGAGTGGGTGGCGGCCGGGGTATTTGCTGCCCTGGCGACTGCGACCAGACCCAATGGGCTGGCACTCGTGGTCGCTTGCGCAGTGGCTGCCTACTTCGCGATCCGCGACGATCGCGACTGGAGTTCGCTCTCGGCAGTGTTGTTGGCGCCGATCGGATTCATCGCGTTCCAGGTGTGGCTCGGCCAGCACACCGGCGAGACGGGTGTCTGGTTCCGGGTTCAACGTGAGGCGTGGGGTGAGGGTGCCAGCTTCGGCTTTACGGCGCTTCAAAACACGTTCGAAGCGGTTGTCTACCCGCTTACCTCGCCGACCGACATGATTACTGCCGTCAGCCTCGTTGCCACCGTGCTGCTACTCGTGCTCGGCTGGAAAGCGCGGCTGCCATGGTTCATGACGATGTATTCGTGGGCGATCGTCGCGTTGATGCTGCTGCCGGCCACAGTCACGGCGCGTCCACGGTTCCTGTTCGCCGCATTTCCGCTGTTGATCGGTGCCGCCCGTTGGTACGAACACCGAAGCCATACTGACGAAACGTTGTGGCCGTCCACAATGGCGGCATGCGGCGCAGGGTTGGCGGCCTTGACCGGCCTGTACGGCGTATTCGGCGCGATTCCGTGAGCAGCCAGCTGCGATCGTGGCGGAATCAGCGCCGCGAGCGTGAGCATAAATGCCGACTGCGATCAATCGATACGGAGATCGGCACCGAATGAACCGCAGCGAAGCGTCCTCTCCGCTGAGATCCCTCGCTCGGGCTATCGCCTTTTTGGCCACCCTCGCATACCTTCCGGCGCTCACCGCCTCGCCGGGCCGGATGCCTGCTGACAGCAAGCTATATCTTTATCTCAACCCAGGTCGCTTGCTCGCCGACGCGGCCGGCTCGTTCGACCCCCGCCAGTTCGCCGGTTGGATTCCGCATCAACACATCGCGTACCTGTGGCCCGCCGGACCGTGGTTCTGGTTCTTCGAGGCGATCGGTGTGCCCGACTGGGTCGCCCACCGACTCTGGCTGGGAACGGTTATGGTCGCCGCCGGGCTGGGGGTGCGCTGGTGTGCTCGTCTACTCGGGCTATCGGTTGCCGCCGCGTTGGCGGCCGCAGTGGTTTACCAGACCTCGCTGTACGTCTTGCCGTATGTGTCACGAACCTCCGTGATGTTGCTGCCCTGGGCCGGCCTCGGGTGGATCGTTGCGTTCACGATTCGGGCAACCCGCCGAAACACATGGGGTGATCCGGCGGTGATCGCTCTGATCGTGCTCACGGTCGGGGCCGTCAACGCCACCGCGTTGGTGATGATCGTGCCGGCACCGGTGATCTGGCTGATTCACAGCGCATGGCAACGGCTCGCCAGTTGGCGATCCGTCACAGTTGTCGCACTGCGAGTCGCTGTGTTGTCGCTCGGCGTCTCGCTGTGGTGGATCATGATGCTGCTGATCCAGGGGAGATACGGAACCGACGTACTCCCCTACTCCGAATCGGTTGCGGATGTGTCATTCACATCGACGTCGGCAGAGGTGTGGCGCGGGCTTGGGTACTGGTTGTTCTACCTGCGCGATCCGTTTGCGCCGACGACCACCGAATCATTGCGCTACCTGGTCTCGAGCCTGGCGATCTTCGTCAGCTACCTGATTCCAATCGTGTGCCTGAGCGGATTGGTCTGGACGAGATGGGCGCACCGGCGATTCGCCGCGCTTTTGATCGCAACGGGTGTGGTGCTCGCAGTCGGGGTGCATCCCAGCGACGACCGTTCTCCGTTGATGGGTTTGCTGACAGGCGGAGGTGACGGCGGGTTGGCGCTAGCCCTGCGAAGCAGCACGCGTGCGATCCCGCTCTCGATGCTCGGCCTGGCGATCTCGGGCGCGGCGATGATCGACTCGGTTCGTCCGTTCAAGCTTCCGCAGCTCGGGATGAACCATACGGTGCGGGCCAACCATGTCGTGGCGAGCGTTGTCGTGTTGTTGGCGCTCGCCAACTTACCCGCGCTGTGGACCGGTGCCTTTGTCGACCCTGCGCTCGAGCGCGACCAAAACCCTCCGTCAGCGTGGATCGAGGCAGCTGGCGCACTCGATGCGACGGGCACCGAAGGCCGCGTACTACAGCTACCCGGAGCCGAGTTCGGGGCCTACCGATGGGGGTATACCGTAGATCAGCCGCTCCCCGGTCTGACCGAGAAGCCGCTTGTAACCCGCGATCTTCTGCCACTCGGATCTGCCTCCGCGATGGATCTGCTGTACGCCCTCGACGACCGTATCCAACAAGGTGTGCTGGCCCCATCGGCGGTCGCACCGATTGCCCGTCTGCTGGGTGTCGACACCGTTTGGCTAACCAATGACCACGCTTTCGACCGATTCCGAACCGCTCGGCCGGAGGTCGTACGCGACCTCGTCGTCAACGCCGCCGGCTTCGCCGCGCCCGTTCGGTTCGGTGAACCATTGCTCAACCGGGCGCAGGTTCCCTATACCGACGAACGGGCTGTCGGCGATCCACGCATCGGCCGGCCTACCGCGCCCGTCGAACTCGTTCAACTCAACGAACCCGGTGCGGTCGTTCGGGCAGCACCACGAATGGTGCTCGTGTCCGGCAGCGGCGACGGCCTGATAGACGCTGCCGCGGCGGGCCTGATCGATGGCAACTCGACCGTTCGCTACACCGCCTCGGTAGCCGACGAACATGAAAGCATGACGGATGCGATCGGTCGCGCGGCGGCTCTGATCGTGACCGACTCGAACCGCTCGCGGGCGCGCCATTGGCGCAGCTCACAAGACACGACAGGGTTCACCGAGTACGGCGATGCCGGGCTCGATCTGCTGACCAAGGCATCAGGGGATGAACGCCTGCGCGTGTTCGAGACCACATCGTCCGACTCGCAAACCGTCGCTGAACAACGTGGCCCAGTCAGCGCTACGGCGAGTTCGTACGGCGAGCCATTTGCCTACCTACCCGAGCACCGGCCGCTCATGGCGATCGACGGCGACCCCGACACCTCGTGGCTCGTCGGCGAGCACGGAAATCCGGTCGGCGAGATGTTCCGGTTGTACCTCGACTCCGATACCGAACAGGTCTTTCTGCTTCAGGCGACCCAGTTCGACGCCAGACGGATCGCTCAGGTCACAGTGGCCTTTAGCAAATCGTCGGGCGCCGACGCCAGTACGTCATACGCCATCAAGCTCGACGAGCGGTCTCTGGTTGCGCCCGGACAGCCGATCGACGTCGCTCCGTCGACTCGCGTGGTCGACGTCACTATCGACGCGGTTGCCGGCGGCACCCCCGGCACGGCTTCCGCCCTTTCTGGCGTCGGCTTCGCCGAGATCACCAGCGGGCTCGGCCCGGCGATCGAGATCATTCGTCCGCCCCACGACGCGTTGGGCGCCATCCAGGCCGATTCGCCCCTGGCACTGACGTTCAACCGGTTGCGCAGCGACCCGATGAACCGTTGGCGCGACGATCCGGAACCAACACTGATCCGCGAGTTCGAATTGCCCACCGCCCGTCAGTTCGAGTTGGCTCCCACGATCCGACTTGATGCCCGCGCCTCCGATCGCGAACTCGCCGCCGCACTCGGGTGGCCGGCGGTGGCTTCCTCACGGCTGACCGGGTCGATTCGTCACGCCGGAGTTGCGGCACTCGATGGTGTGCCCGAGACGGCCTGGATCACAGCATTCGGTCAGGGGCAGGGCGCAACACTGACGATCGCCGAGGTCACCGAGCCGATCACCGAAATTTCGCTCAGCCAGCCTGTCGGTGAGTTCAGCCGAATCAGCACGATCACGTTGAGTTCTGGCAGCGAGAGCCGGATCGTCGACCTCATCGCCGATTCGGCTGGGCTATCACGGGTGACAATCCAGCCGCCGCTGCCAGCCGGACCCCTTGTGATCGAATTGACGAACATCGATCCGGCAACCACAATCGATCGGCGCTTCGGGGACGTCATCGAACTGCCTGCTGCAATCTCCGAGATCTTGATTGCCGGTGTTCCGACCGTCGAGCCGCTGGGAACGACCCCCCAACAACTCGGTTGTATCGCCATCGCTGAAATTGACGACACACCGATCAGCGCCTCGCTGATCATCGACGAAGGCGGCCTGCTCGATGGTGCTCCATTGGCGGCCACTCCTTGCGTGCCGTCGATCCGACTCGAGGCGGGTGTTCATCTTCTCAGCCCAGCCGACATCAAGTTTCCTCTCACGTTCGACGGCCTAGTGCTCGATGATCATGCTCTTGCGGCGATCGGTCAGGCGCCGCGGCCCGTCAGCGCCAGTGTCGTCGACGGTGGCAGGTTCGACCGAAAGATTCAGATAAGCGGCTGTACCGACGGGTGCTGGTTGGTGTTTGGAGAGGGATACAACCAGGGCTGGGCGGCAACATCGAACGGAATCTCACTTGGCGCCCCTGTGCTTGTCGATGGCGGGTTCAACGGCTGGTGGATCGGGCCCGACGTACGCATGGTCACGGTTCGTTGGACGGCCCAACGTCGGCTGACGCTTGCCCTGCTCGCCTCAGCGTTGGCCGCTCTGCTGGCGGTGGTATTGCTGATTCGCGACCGACGGCAAGCTGCGACCGGCCCGGCGCCCGACCCGATCGCAACCACCGCGCCGATGTGGTCCTGGTCTCCGAAGCCGCTGACGCGACCCCGATCCATCGTCGCTGCCGGTCTGTGGGTCGCGTTAAGTGCGCTGCTGATCGGCCCATCGTGGGCACTCTGGGGCGCGGTCGCGGCCGCAGCTGTCCTACGCACTAAGCAAGCGCGATTGACAGAGTTGACGGCGCTCGCCTGTGTGATCGCCTTGGGTGCCTTCGTCGTCGCCTCCGAATCGCGCAACTCGCCGTTTCCCAGCGGCGGTTGGCCGAGCACATTCGGTTCGGTGCACGGCGTCGGGATGTTCGCCGTGGTCGCGGTGCTGGTCGGAGCGATGGTCGCCGACGACGCCGATTACGATCGGGCCCCGTGATCGCGGTGCTTAAACGACACCCCGCTGTGTGGATCACGATCAGCGTCATCTCGCCGCTCATACTTGCGGCGATCGTGTTGTACGGGCGCCACTGGGTGCCGACTCTCGACATGGTGATGACCGAGTTCCGCGTCCGAGACGTCGGAGGTCCGGACACTCCGTTGATCGGCCTACCGGGCCGGATCGGCAACTTTCCCGATCAGGGCAGCCACCCAGGACCCTGGATTTTCTATCTGGTAGCGCCCTTCTACCGTCTCGCGGGTTCGACCCCGTGGGGCATGCAACTCGCCAGTGTCGCCATCAATACCGCCTGCGTGGCCACCATCGTGTACCTCGGCCAACGCCGGTACGGCTTGCGCGGCGCGGTGGTGTTCGCCGCCATGGCGGCGGTCGCCGTTCGCGGCTACGGCCTGAATGTCTTGACCCATCCTTGGAACCCCTACTTCGGGGTGCTGTTGTGGATGCTGGCTCTGGTCGCCACCTGGTTCGTCTTGGCCGGCGATCCCTGGATGGCGATCATCGTCGTGGTCGCCACCAACCTCGCCGCCCAAAGCCACGTGCCATACCTCCCGAGCGCGATCGCTCTGAATGCATTGGTGCTCGGCTCGCTGGGCTGGAGGGTCTTGCTCGCACGTAGTCAACATGCAGCCGGTCCGTCTCGACCGATGCTGACGATGCTCGCCATCGGTGGTGTGCTCTGGTTGCCACCGATCGCGCAGCAATTAGGCGACGAGCCAGGCAACATCGTGCGTTTGATCCGGCACTTTGCCACCGATCAACCCGAGCAGCCAATCGGTCTTCGTGCGGCGCTGCAGCTGGTGTCGCAGCACTTTGATGTGGCGGCAATGATCAAGAATCTGGTGACCGATGATCAGGCCTTTTTGCAGCGCGCCTCGCAGGCCGGCAGCTTTAGCCTGGTGGGAGGGGCGGTGCTCGCAGTTTGGGGGATCGCAGCTGCCTGGTCGATCCGGCGTCGGCATCGAGACCTGGTCGCACTTCACGCAGTAACGGCGACAATGCTATTCGTCGGCTGGATTTCGATTTCGCGCATTTTCGGTAAGGTCTGGTTTTACCTTACGCTCTGGATGTCGAGCGCTGTGCTGCTGGCCGTCCTCGGTATCGTTTGGACGATCTGGATCGTCGTCGGCGAACACCGAGCCGAACGTGGTGCCGGCCTGCCCTCTGAACGAACTGTCGTACTCTCCGCAGCCGCTGTCGGGTGCGCCGTGACGGTGTTTTCGCTCACCTCAGTGATCGGCCTCCAGGAGCCCGATCACGTCAGGGCCGAGGGGGTTCGAGCGGTCGTACCCAGCGTTGTCGCCGCTCTCGAGCAACACAAGGGAACGGCGACCGGAAAGCAGGGCACCTATATCGTCTTCTGGCAGGAATCGGTGTTTCCAGGCGCCCAGGGTTTCGGGTTGTTGGGCGAACTCGAGCGGCGCGGGTATCACGTCGGCGTCGATGCCACGTGGCGCGTTCCAGCTACACCGAAAAGGGTATTCGCGCCCGGAGATTGGGACTCGGAGATACACCTCGTGAGCGGGTCATATATCGACGAATGGCGGACGCGGGACGGTGAGGGCTATGTCGAGGTCGTCACGTACGACGGGCGCACCGATGCAGAACGCGTGCGGTTCACGGATCTGGCGGCGCGTGTCGACAAGCGACTGATCGAGGTCGGGCGAGACGACCTGATCCCGATCGTCGACCTAAACATCCTTGGGGCATCGCTGGTGCCGGGATTGCCGGACGACATCGTCGACGACCTCGGCGAGATGCTCGACCTGGGCGAGCCAGTCGCGGTCTTTATCGCGCCCAGCGGCGCGTTTCTCGACGGGATCGCACGCCGAATCGCCACTGAACAGAAGGTGTCTCAGGACTAGCGCGGCAACTGTAAACCCTTACTGATGCGGCGCTAGTGCCGGCCGAAACGACGCAGGCGGCGCAACCGGTCGGCGACCCCCCAAAGCGTCACCAACAACATCGATTCGAAGATGATCCGGCCAGACATCTTCGAATCGCCGAGCGTGCGGTCGCGGAAAATGATCGGTGTCTCGGCGATGTTGTACCCCTGGCGGGTTAGGCGTCGAACGAGTTCGGTCAAGAATGCGTATCCCTCGGCGCCGGTCGAGTCTGGATCGATCGCCGACAGCGCGGTTGCCCGATAGGCGCGAAATCCAGATGTGCAATCTCGCGTCGCGAGTCCGAGAATCGACCGGGTGTAGGCATTGCCCCAGCGCGAAAGTAGCTGGCGACGAACCGGCCAGTCGGTGGTGCCGCCACCGGTTACATACCTCGACCCGATCACCGCGTCGGCTCCAGATTCGATCAAGTCGAGCATGCGCGGGATCACAACCGGGTCATGGGAGAG
>CALFRK010000108.1 GCA_937919625.1 uncultured Ilumatobacter sp. | reverse complement strand
TGACGGTCTCGAACTGGGCGCGTCGACACCCAGGATTCATGGCCGAGGTCAATCGTCGCCGCGGGGAGCTGCGAGCACAGCGCACGGCGCGACTTCGCGAACTGGATGAAGCTGCTCTCGAACTGGATGCGGCGGCGCTGAGAACGGTCGCTGCCCAAGTGGAGGCCGGTGACCCCGATGCCGCGATGAAGTGGCTGCGCGTGAGAAAGATCAACCCGGTTGAGATAAGCGGCGGGCCGACGGACCCCGACGAGATAATCGCCGACGAGGTCGTTGCTCGTCAACGAGCCGCGCAGAACAAGATGTTCGGTGACGGTCTATTCGACACCGGACAGAGCCCGGAACAGATCGCGCGAGATCTCGAGGAAGAACTTGCCGAGGAGTTCGCCGAACCCGAGGAATAGGACGCAGCCAAACGTTACGCCTACTGGCACCAGCGGAGCGCGAACAGCGAACCGTCGGCCTTCGGCGACAGATACATACAGGCCGACGAGTTCTCTGACACAGAACGGCTCAGAGAGCGTTTCGAAGAGCTCCGGCTAACTGGATCTCGATGTGTTCGACGTTGCTATCCGAGTGGGCCGACGACGCAGCAAGGCACTCCGTTGGTTTTGTGTTTCACGTCGGTTTGAGGCCGGTTCGCTCAGAGCGTGTTGAACCCCGGCACGAAGTTGCCGGCCGTGGCGCCACCATCGACGGGAAGATCAATCCCCGTGCAGTGACTACTGGAATCGCTAGCGAGGAACTGGACCGCATCGACGATGCTCTCCAGCGGCACCGAGCCAGGGATGCCGCGGTTGTCGTTGTAGGCAAGCGCCTCGCCTATGAAGCCGGCGACCTTGTCCATCCAGGGCACATACATCTGCGGGTTGCCGCCCGCGGGGCAGACGGTGTTGACACGGATGCCGTCGCGGCCGAGTTCAAGGGCGGCGGCCTTGGCCATTCCGCTTAGGCCAAACTTCGACGCGCAGTATGCGGTGAGCCCGTTCATGGCGATGAGCGAGTCGACCGACCCGATGTTGACGATCGACCCGCCGCCGGTCTCTCGCATCACCGGTGTGACAGCTTGGATGCCGAGGAAGGGACCGAGGGTGTTGACCTCAAGCAGGCGCCGAAAGTCAGCTTCGGACGTGTTCTCGATCGCCCCTTGGTGGAGGACGCCAGCGTTGTTCACCAGGATGTCGATCCGGCCGTGTTGCTCGAGCGTCTGCTCGACGGCCGCAGCCCACGCTGCCGTGCTCGTCACATCGACCGATCGGTAGGTCGCGGATGCGCCGAGGCTTTGGGCTGTCGCCTCGCCTGCCTCGTCGCGAATGTCGGCAAGCACCACCTGCGCTCCCGATTGACAGAACCGTTGCGCAATCGCGGCACCCGTCCCTCGCGCCGCGCCGGTCACGATTGCGACCTTGTCGTTCAGGTTCATCGCTGCTCCGTTCTACATACTCCTCGCCGACCGATGCCGCCTCGCCTAGTCGATGGGAGAGTCGACGCGATAACCCATCAGGTGATGCCACGAGAAAGTCACACCTCGCACGTCGATCTCCAGTTCCTGCATCGGTGGATACCACAGCACGTCGGCGGCTGTCTGTCACTTCGGACACAAGCGCAAGTCGGTGACCTCTGCTGAGTTGATGAGATCGTCAACATCAACGAAGCGCGCACCGGTTGACAGGGACTGACGGGAATTGACCCGCTTCGGAGCTGATCCATCACGCAGACCGAGGAGGTACTTCCACCTTTGGGCCTCGGACGTCGAGTTACATTGCCGCATGGCAATGACGGCACTGTTGCATTGTTCGATCCTTGGGCGCGTTGGGGCTCGACAACGGCTGACCTGTTGCTCAGATTGTCTCGGTGAGCTCGTCGAACGCGGCGGCGATTCGCAGGTGCGGGTGTGGGGTTTCGGTTCCTAGTTCGTAGTGGCCTCGGCGCAGGTTCTCGATGAGGGCGTGACCTCGGACCACCACCGAAGCTGTTCGGTCAGTTTTGAGGCCTCGCATCGGTCTCAGCCTGGCCTTGAGTCGACCGTGGTCGCACTCGACCCGGTTGTTGGCGTACTGGTCGGTGTTGTGAAACGCGTCCGGGATCAACTCCTCGATCACGGTCTCCAACGCTTGAGCGAGATCAGTGATCACCTCGTCTGGTTCACCATGCGCGACCAATGCTGTGGTGAAGAACCTGCGAGCGGCTGCGATGTTGCGCCGCGGAGAGACGAACACGTCGATGACCTGGCCCAGCTCACCGGTAACGCGGTACACGTAGCGCCATCTGCCCGCGACCTTCACGTAGGTCTCGTCGACGAACCAACGACCGCCGACCGCGTGGCGGCACGGTCGAGCGGCGTCGATCAGCATCGGGGTGAAGCGCTGCACCCATCGATAGATCGTCACGTGATCGACCTCGATACCGCGCTCGGCCAAGAGCTCTTCCACATCGCGGTAGGACAGTCCGTATCGCAGGTACCAACGCACCGCCAACAAGATCACCTCGGCCGGGAACCGGCAGCCAACAAACGCGGAGCGGTCCACAGGTGGCTGCTGACTCTGGTGATACCTCATTTCGACAACTTCGCCCCGGACCGAGCCGACCCCTCAATGCAACAGTGCCGTTGAAAGTGGAGTCCAGGATGCGTTGGTGTTGTCTACAAGCCGTTCACGAAGCGACTGATGAACGCCGCTGCCTGGCCGCGGGTGACGGTCTGAGGCGGTCCGAATTCAGTCGGTGAAATACCGTTCGTGATGCCGTAGGAAGCTGCCAAACCCCCAGGGCTTTGCTGCCAGCCGGCCGTGACATCGACAAAGTTGTGGCCAGCGCTGTGGGGCTCGTCAGCGAGACGCCACAGAAACGCCACGAACTGAGCTCTCGTTGTTGGCCGGTTTGGGCCGAATTCGCCGGGTGCAACGCCGTTCGTGATGTTGTTTTCTGCCGCCCACCGAACGGCATCGTAGAAGTAGGAACCGGGCAGAACATCGGAGAATGTCGGAGCATCAGCCGATGGAACAGGGCTGCCGGCGAGACGCCAAAGAAATGTCACAGACTGCGCACGGCTAACGAAGCCGTCCGGGTCGTAACGATCGGGTGCAACCCCTCCAGTGATGTTGTTTGCGGTCATCCAACGGACTGGATCGAAGAAGTAGTCGCCCTGGTTCACGTCGGTGAACGGGGTGGACGGTGTGGTTGATTCGGACCAACAAGGTGTTGCCCAAGCTCCGAATTCGAGGTTGGGGCAGTGGGCAGTTGCGGGGGCGCCAGTCGCGGGAAGCGACATGTCCAGAATGCAATTCGTGTACTC
>CALFRK010000107.1 GCA_937919625.1 uncultured Ilumatobacter sp. | reverse complement strand
CCGGCGGAGGGGTGGCCGAGGTCGAGTATCACGACAACCCCGAGGCCTCTGCGGCCAAGACCCGCGGGGGCTGGCTGCGATCAGGCGACATCGGCCACACCGACGAGCAAGGTTGGTTCTTCTTCGACTACCGCAAAGGTGGCGGGCTTCGGAAAAACGGCGACTTCGTCAACCCGAGTTTCGTCGAAAAGGTCCTTGCCGAGCACCCCCAAGTCGGCGATGTCTTCGTCTACGGGGTGCCCGCCGCGTCGGGCGCACCCGGCGAGAAGGACATCGTCGCCGCGATCACGCCGGTCGACCACGGCCACCTCGACCCCCGATCGATTTTCGACGCCTGTCGGGAGGGTCTCGAATCGAACTTCGTTCCCGACTACCTCCAAGTGGTCGACGAGATTCCCAAAACAGCGTCAGAGAAACCGCAGGAGCGCTTCTTGCTCGAAGCATTTGCGCCAGATGCCAACGGCGTCTACACCAGGTTCTGAGCCGGAGACCGCGTGGGAGCGACTGTCACGATGCTGGGCGGTGGCGTCGGCTGCAGTCGCTTGGCCGTAGCGCTGGCCGCTGAGATCGGCCCTGGTCGCCTGACTCTGATCATCAACACCGCCGACGACATGTGGCGCTATGGGCTGCGGATCTGCCCTGATCTCGATACCAACCTCTACGGCTTGGCGGGTCTGCGCGACGAGGCTCGCGGGTGGGGCCTGGCCGACGACACATTTCTGACGATCGACCAACTCCGTCGGCTCGGCCACGACACGTGGTTCCATCTCGGAGACCGCGACCTTGCCACCCACATCTTGCGAACAGAGCTGCTCAAGGGCGGGCTCGCTCTCAGCGAGGCCACCTCCGAGCTCGCCCGACGATTCGGGATCGAGACACGGCTGTTGCCGATGACCGACTCCGAAGTCGGCACCCTGCTGACGATGTCTGACAGCACCCACAACTTCCAGGAATGGTTCGTGAGACTCGGCGCCCCCGGCCCGGTCAGGCAGGTGGTCTACGACGGCCTCGATCACGCCGTCGCCGCGCCTGGGGTCCTCGACGCGATCGCCGACGCCGATCTCGTCGTGGTCGGGCCGAGTAATCCGGTGTCCAGCATCGAGCCGATCCTGGCGCTGCCCGGCGTTCGCGACCGTGTGATGTCACGACGATCTTCGGTCGTCGCGGTCACGCCTGTGGTCGGGTCCGTGGAAATCACCGAGCAGGGCGAGGCCCATCGGGCGCGAGCCCGTCGGGAGTTGATGGGCGCCTGGGGGTTGACCGACTCTCCCAGCAACGTCGCCGCTCTCTACACAGATCTCGCCGCCACGTTCGTACTCGACGCTGCAGATGCATCGGTTGCGTCCGTCATCGAAGCGAACGGTCAAAGCGTCGTACTCGCCGACACGATCGTCGCCAACCCTGGGCGAGGGCGACGGCTGGCACAGACTGTGCTCGCCTGCACCGCTGGACAACACCAACGAACGGCCGGCTGACCCGGAGATTCTGAAGCGGCCGTGCCCCGGTTACCCGGCGAGCACTAGATCGAGGGTTGCGCTGACCTCGTCCTCGGAGGTAATCCCCTGGAACTTGCCGGCGACACGCCCCTCGGCGTCGGTGACGAACACCCACGGCTCAGAGTCCAGACCCCACTCGGCCATCACGGGCATCGGCACGAGCCTGCCCTGGCGCGCCTCGCTGAGATCGAAGGGCTCGATGACGATGAACTCCACCTGGTCGCCGTAGCGCTCGGCGAGTGACACGACCAGGCCCTCAACGATCGGCCCGCAGAAACGCGTTTGGCAGAACGCCGGCGTGGCGAACGTAATCACCAGCGGGCGCCCAAGTTCGAGAGCATCGGCGATGGTGATGTCGTGCAGTTCGGGCAGCGGTGGGTCGGCGCTATCGATCAGCGTGATGTCGTCGGTGTCGTTCAGCATGAGTTGAACGCTCGCCGGAATCAACTCACCGAGAGCTGGCTCTGGCGTGTCTTGATCGACCCAGAATGGCACCCTGACCGGGTCGAGTTGCCGACCGTCGATCGTGATGTCGAGCTCGGCGCCCCACCACTCCGGGCGAGAAAAGTTGACGTTGGCGACATAGACAGTGGTTTTCGCACCAGGGCCTTCTGGATCGCCGTTGTCGGCATCCTCGTCGCCATAGTCGTGCGGCAGATCGACAGCGGTCAGCGACTGCTCGTCAACCAACGAGCCCGTAACGTTCCCTTCGCCCAAATCATCGAGGGCGTAGAATCTGGCGTTTACCTCTGCGTTGGTAACCAGTAAGCCCTCTTGGTCGACCAGCCCGAAGGCGACGCGGTTGACCCCGACGGCCAAAGGCTTTACTGCCAACGATGGCTTGACCGGGGCATCCGGGCCGAGCTCGATGGTGTCAGGCGACCAGTCGATGCTGCCATCAGCCGACTTCGAACCATCGTCGCTTCCACACGCGACCAGCAACAACACGACCGGAAGTGCCAGGGCGAGGACTCGCTGTTGGACGAACGGGTGTTTCGGAAAGTGGATCGGCATTGGTTGACGCCTCGCTGGGTGGGGGGGGATTCGGGGCTGATTGGCCCGCCGACACTCGACGGTAGCGGCGCTCTTGGCGATCTGCCATGTCACCCGGGCCGGATATCCACAGGCACTGATAGAGTCGAGTGTTCTCGGGCAATGCGGTTCATGCGGGGCACGTCGGCGTCGGGTCGATCAGTGCCACAGCATCGCGGGCCTCGAGTCGAGCGGCCGGAGCCGTGTTGCACCCTCCCGGTGGAGGCATCGCAAACCGGCCAGAAGGAGACAGTATGAGCCAGGCCCGATTCCAAAAGCGTCAGCGAGAGATGCAGCGCGCCGAAAAGGCGAAGGCGAAGGCGGCTCGCAAGGCCGACCGCCTCGAGGCTGCTGCCGAGACTCCTGATGTTGACTCGGCAACCAGCGATCCTGGCGCCGTCATGGCCAAGCTCGAAGCACTCCACAAGGCGTTCGACGACGAGCAGATCAGCTTCGACGACTTCGAAACGGCCAAGCAAGAGCTGCTCAGCCAACTGCAGGTCTAGCCCTCCACCGCCGCCCGCAATCGCCGTCCGGCGATCGACGTTCGAGTCTGATCCACGTCTCCACTCGGTTTCGGCGCGCCCGATTTGCCGAGTCGGCTCGCCGCGCAGCAAGGTGCTTGTGCGTTGATCGCATCGGCCACCACCTCGACCGTCCGTTCAGGAGTTGAACCAGACATGAGCGCTCTCGATCCCCGCACGCCAATCATCGTGGGCGCCGCTCAGCTCAATGATCGCGACCACGGATCAGAACCGGTCGATCTGATGACCCGCAGCGTCGACGCGGCACTTGCCGACAGCTCCTCTTCGACGCTGCGAGATTGCATCGACGCTGTGCGGGTCGTGTGGGGCGTCTGGCCCTACGCCGATCCCGGCCGTCTGGTGGCGGATCGGATCGGTGCCACGACAGCACGATCGTCGGTGACCACAATGGGCGGCAACCAGGTGTACGACCTGGTCGCCGATACCGCCCTGAAAATCCAGAGTGGCGACCTCGATGTCGCCGTGTTGTGCGGGGCAGAGACGCTTCGAACCAGGCGCGGTGATCGGGCCCGCGGCGGGCACACCGAATACCTTCCCGAGCTCGAAGGCGCTGCCCCCGACGACGTGATCGGCAATCACATGAAGCTCAACACCGACGCCGAGCGCGAGTACGGCATGGAAACCGTCGCCCGCTTCTACGCCATGGCCGAGACGGCGTTGCGGCATCGTCTCGGCGAAGGGATCGCCGCACATCGCGGCCGGATCGCCGGGCTGTGGGCTCGCGCCAGCGAGGTGGCGGCGTCCAATCCGAACGCGTGGATTCAGAAGGCCGTCTCGGCTGACGAGATCGCCACCGAGTCTGCCTCCAACCGGCCCGTAGCTTCGCCCTACCCCAAGTTGATGACGTCGAACCTGAACGTCGATCAGGGCGGTGCCGTCGTAATGTGCTCGGTCGCCGCTGCGCGGGCCGCCGGTGTGCCCCGCGATCGCTGGATCTTCCCGTGGGCCGGGCTCGGCGCAGCCGATCATTGGTACCCGACCAACCGTTGGGCATTCGACGAATCGCCGGCGATGCGCATGTCGGGTGTCCGCACGCTCGAACTGGCAGGCGTCGACGTCGACGATTGCAGCCTGATCGACCTGTATTCGTGCTTTCCAGTCGCCGTGCAGGTCGCCCAGCGCGAACTCGGGATCAGCCCCGACCGCGACTTCACGATCACGGGTGGTCTCACGTTCGCGGCCGGACCGCTGAACTGCTACTGCCTGTTGCCGCTGACACGAGCAGTCACCCTGCTTCGCCAAGCTCCCGACGAGCGCGCCCTGCTGACCGGGAACGGAGGGTCGTTCACCAAGCACAGCTCGCTCGTGCTGGCGGCCGAGCCGTCGGGCAACGGCTTCCTGACCGACGATGTGCAGGCAGTCGTGAACGCCTTGCCGTCCCGCCCGACACCAACCGGACGGGCCGCCGACGTCACGCTTGAAACCTACACAGTCACGTCCGATCGCGAAATGCAACCCGAGTTCGCGCTACTGGCCGGGCTCGATGCACAGGGTCGACGTCATTGGGCGAAGACGACCGACCCGGAGACGATGGCTGAGCTGCTGTCGAACGATTGCTGCGAGCGCGCGCTGCACATCGACGGCAAGACCGCAACCTTTGCCTGAGGCCCGCGCCTGTGATCGATCAGCGCAACGTCGGGCGGGCCTCGAGACCTGCGGCGCGGTAGCAGGCGTCGACGACCTCCATGTTGCGAACGCCGTCGTCGGCGGTCGTTGCAAACGTGGCGCCATCGTTGATTGCGTCGCGGAATGCCACCAGCTGATGGAAGTAGGTGGACGAGCTGGCACCCATGTATTGCCGAGCTCCGTCAGCCGTCTCAACCGTGATGATCGCTAGGCCGTTCTGTGGAGCTAGAGGGTTGCCCGCCATCATGGTTCCCAGCTCGCCGGTGACCTTGAGGTACGCAACCACCGAGTCTCCATCAGAGATCATCGATGACCCGATCGAACCGGTGAGCCCAGACGGCCACCGCAGCTGGGCGACGAGCGAGCCGTCGATGCCGCGAACCGGGCACACCGCCTGTGCCGACACGACGTCTGGCTCGCTGCCGGCAGCAAACCGCACCCACTGGATCGGGTAGCAGCCGAGGTCCATCGTAGACCCGCCGCCGATCGCCAGCTCCCACCGGATATCAGTCAGCGGGATACGGCCATTCGGGATGTCGAACACCGCTTCGATGCGATCGAGTCGACCGAGCACACCCGAATCGAGCACCTCGCGAATCTGCTCAGCGTAAGGGTGATAGCGCCAGTGGAACGCCTCCATCACTACCACGTCGCTGCCTCGCGCGGCATCGGCGATCAGGCGAGCATCGTCGGCGTTGGCCGCGAACGGCTTCTCGCACAACACATGCTTGCCGGCCTCGATGGCGGCGATCGCCGATTCACGGTGGTAGCTCGCCGGCGAACCGATGTACACGGCGTCGACCTCGTTGGAGGCGATCAGGTCGGCGTACGAGCCATAGGCGTGCGGGATGCCCCACTTAGTAGCGGCATCCTGAGCGCGACCCAGGTCGCGAGCGCCGACGGCAGACAACTCGACCCCTTCTACATCAGGCATCGGGTCGACGATCGCCGCTTGGGCGATGCGCGAGGCTGCCACGAGACCAAGACGAATGCTCATGCCACGGGACACTATCTACCTGCATCTACTGTGAACCAGGTGATCGAACTCGTGGCCGTGATCGGTGGGACATTGCTAGTGCTGTTCTCGCTCGCCGATCTCGTCAACACGCTCGTCTCCACCTACACGTCGTACGCCCGCTGGTGGCCGTCTCGAATTATCGGCCGCTCGACCTTCGTCGCTGTCCGGTCGGTTGCGCGCCGACTACCCGATGACTCGACGGGGCGCGAACGGATGTTGTCGGTCTTCGGCCCACTGCTGCTGATCGAGCTGCTGTTCGCGTGGGCGTTGCTGCAGGTGCTCGGGTTCGGCCTGATCTGGTGGGGGATGGGAGATATCACCACGATCGGAGGATTCGGCGACGCCTCGTACTACTCGGGCGTGATCTTTTTCACCGTTGGCTTTGGTGAGATCGTGCCGACCGAACTGATCCCCCGCATCGGGGCGATCCTCGAGGCGTTCGTCGGTGTCATCACGATCGCCCTCGTGGTCGGTTATCTGCCGTCGTTGTACTCCGCCTACTCCGACCGCGAGCGTACGCTGATGACACTCGACGCCGGCGGGACCAAACGAATCACACCCACTGAGCTAGTCATGGCGTGGGCCCCCGATGCCGACCCCAAGAAGGTCGACGCACAGTTCGAACGCTGGGAAGACTGGGCGGCCGGCATCCTCGAAACACATTCGACCGTGCCGTTGCTGGCGATGTTTCGATCTCACGATCAACGCCAGAACTGGGTGACGGCGCTGGGGCTGCTGTGCGACGCCGCCCTGCATGCCCAGATCATCATGGGGGCGACCGACGGCAACGCCTATTGGTTCCTCCGACGCGCCGAGGCGGTCTTCAGAGAAATGACCCAGGGTGTCGACCTCAGCGCCTATCAGGACGATGGAACAGGCTCGACGGCGCCGCTCTTCCGCAACCTATACACCGAGCTGACCGCCCACGGGTTCGAGCTGCGTCCCTTCGAAGAAGCCATGGCATACACCCGCACTGCGCGCCAGACGTTTGCCCCCGCGATGGAATACCTGATCGACGATCTGCTGTGCCCGAGGGGCTTCTGGTCGATCGACAGCACAGTCCGCAGCTGGTCGGCCGACCACGACCTCGCCTGACCGAATCGGCCCGGAGCGTGAGCCGATCAGCGAGCGGCGCCAATCGTCACGTGGGATCGGTGCGAATCAAAACGGGCGCAGCAACCGATCCGATGGGTTTCCCGAAACCATTCCGTTCTACGATCGCGACATGGGGCTGATGTCGATATCGCGGGCGATCACGATGCACGCGAGCGAACGACCACACGACCCAGCACTCACGTGCGGCGATGTCACAGTCAGCTGGCAGGAGTTCGATCGGCGCACAAACCGTCTCGCCAGGGCATTCGCGGAGATGGGCGTCAAACCCGACGATCTGGTCACGATCGCCCTGCCGAACTCGACCACGTTCTTCGAGTCGGCGTTTGCCGTCTGGAAGCTGGGGGCGACCCCGCAGCCCGTGTCGGCCAAGCTGCCCGGCCGCGAACTGGAAGAAATCGTCGAACTCGCCGACTCGAAGCTCGTGATCGGTGTCGCTTCGGAACGGATCACTAACCGCACCTGCGTGCCGATCGGGTACGAACCCGACCCGGCGCTCAGCGACGGCCAGCTCCCCGATGCGGTCAGTACTTATTGGAAGGCGCCGACGTCTGGCGGCAGCACCGGCCGACCGAAGATCATCCTCGCCACCAACCCTGGTGTGTTCGACACCGAGGCGGCCCGGTTTCATCTTCCCTCTCGCTCGGTGTGCGTGATCCCAGGTGTCCTTTATCACAACGCCCCATTTTTGACCTCGTCACTGGCGCTGGTGTCGGGCAACCACGTGATCAACTTCCCGCGGTTCGTGCCAGAACTCGTACTAGAGGCCGTTACTCATCATCGACCGAAGTACCTGTACCTGGTGCCCACGATGATGGCCCGGATCTGGAAGCTGCCAAAAGAGGTGCGCGCCGCCGCCGACATGTCGTCGCTCGAGATCGCTGTCCACATGGCCGCACCGTGCCCACCTTGGCTGAAGGAGGAGTGGATCGAATGGGTTGGCGCCGACGTTCTGTGCGAGTTGTACGCCGGTACCGAGGTGCAGGCGATCACATGGATCACCGGGCGCGAATGGCTCGAGCACTACGGCTCGGTCGGACGACCGATCGTCGGCCAGATCAAGGTCGTGGGTGACAACGGCGAAGATCTTCCACCTGGCGAGATCGGTGAGATTTACATGCTCGCCGACGGTGGGCAGGGCTCGACCTACCGCTATCTCGGCGCCGACCCGAAACAGCTCGCCGACACCGAGTGGGAGAGCCTCGGGGATATGGGTTCGATGGACGCCGACGGCTATGTCTATCTGGCCGATCGCCGCAAGGACCTGATCCTGCGCGGAGGCGCCAACATCTATCCCGCCGAGGTCGAGCATGCCCTCGACGAGCACCCTGCAGTGCGCAGCTGCGCGGTGATCGGCGTGCCCGACAACGACCTCGGACAGCGCGTGTACGCCGTGGTCGACGCACCCGGCGGCGTCAGCGTAGAAGCGCTTCGGGCTCACATGGCCGAACGCCTTGTCACCTACAAATGCCCCGACGACTACGGCTTCGTCGACGAGCCGGTGCGCGACGACGCCGGCAAAGTACGCAGGTCGCTGCTTGCTGGAGAACAAAGCTGACGGCATTTTGGTTCGAATCGGACAACGCCACCGAACCAGGAAACAGCCATCAGGCGTGACCGGTCACGGCACTGACCGGCTCAGGTGACAGCTCACGTTCGGGGCCGCGACGGGTCCGGTACTCCGGTCCCGCCAGCACGTAGGCACTGCACGCCATGATCGCCATCAGTGCCGAAGTCATCGAGAACGCCAACACTCGCCCGCCAGCCGAGTACAACACACCTGCCAGCACGGCGGTCACGCCTCCGGTCAGTGTCTCAGCAGCACCGAGCATGCCCTGGGCGCCGGCCTGACGTTCTGAGGGCGCCACAAGCCCAACGGCAACCGCCGTGCTGGACGCTGTCAGGCCGTCGCTGGTGGCGTTGAGCACACCGACCGCGAGCATCGTCAGGCCGGTCGGCATGAACCCGTACAGCAGAACGAACCCGGCGCCGAGCAGCAGACCCAACGGGCCAAGCCGAAACGGGCCGACGCGTTGCGCCAGGCGGCCCCCATATGCGCCGAGCAAGATCAGCGGCAGTGCGAAGATTGTGATGCCCATGTTGGCGGTCACTTCGCTGGCGTCGAGATCGTCGAGAACAACCGCCCACAGCGAATCAAAAGTGCCGATCATCAAGAACAGACAAGAACCCATCAGCAGTGCCGCAACCATCGCTCGGTTGCGCAGCAGGTCGAATGCGTATCGCGCATGTGGGCCCTCGGTTTGCGTCGATTCCAAGATTGGCACGCGCAACACAACAGGCAAGCAGCACATGGACAAGGCGGAGATCGTGAGGAACGGTGCCGACAGTCCGAGCGTCGGCACCATCAGCGCCGAGAGGGCGGGCCCCGCCGCGAACCCGGCCACATCGGCCGACAGCAGCAAGCCGACATTGTTGCCGAGGTTCTCAGGGTCGGCGTTGATGACGATTCGCCTGATCGCCGGGAACGCCATACCGATACCGATCCCAGACACGAAACGGCCGATCAGCAGCGGGCCCAACGACTCGCCGAAGGCCATCGTGAGCAAGCCAACGATGTTTAGCAGCAATCCCGCCACTACGAGTTTGCGAGCATGGCCGTGGTCGGCTACCGGAGCGAGAAAGATCTGGGCGAGGAACGACGAGAAGAAGCCGACTCCGACGATTACACCCAACCACTGTGCTTCGATGCCGTATTCGTCGCGGAAGTCGTCGAGCACGGTGAACATCACGCCGTACCCGGAGGCCATCACAGCGGTCATCAGACCGAACAGAAGAACCCGAGAGCGCTGCACCCAGCGAGGTTATCGATGCGGACGCGACAGCGACCCGACGAGTTTGCTGGTCTCTGCGAACACGTCGCTGTCGTCGACGAAGTCCGGGTCGAAGACGACCCGATCGAGACGTTCGGCGACGAGCCGCGCCACATCGACGGTGTCCTCCTCGGTCCACACGAGAGCGAGCCGTGGATTGGGCAACCCGACGGCAGCTCCATGGCGTTCGGCCGCACCGTTGAAGCGGTCTTGCAGCACACCCCAGCGGCCGCGCCTGCGCCGATACCGAAGCTCACGAATCGCCGCCACGGCAGCCAGCGCCATGAACCCAAATCCGACCGCCAATGCAATTTGAAGTCGGTGGGTACGGAGATAGTCGCCGGCACCTTCGGCCAGGTCGGAACCAACAGACTTGATCTTGGCGTTGGCCGACAGTGGCACGGTGGCCGTCGGATCGAACGCCTGCCACCCGGTTTCTGGAAACCACACCTCGACCCAGGCATGGGCATCGCTCGCCTTGACCTCGAATACTCCGGCGATCCGATCGCGCGATCCGGGCAAGTAACCGGTCACCAATCGAGCAGGCACACCTTGGGTTCGCAGCATGATCGTGAGTGAGCTGGCGATCTGTTCGCAAAAGCCAAGTTGCGAGTCGAACAAAAAGTCGTGCACCGCGTCCTCGCCGACGCCGGGCAACGGAGCATCGAGGTCGTACTCAACATTCTCGGCCATCCAGCTCTCATACGCCCTCACGACTCCGTACGTCGATGTTTGGCCGCGCGCCAGTTCGTTCGCCAAGGCGACCGTCTCTGGCGTTGTCGAAACCGGCAACTCCAAGTAGCGACCCAGCGCCTGACGACCGGGGCCAGTCAGCCGCGACCCGATCAGGCCCTGGCGGGCGAGCATCGCTGCGTCGACCCGGGCGCGCCCTGAAACAACCGTGTAGATCGAACCCTCTGGCAGCACGGTCGAGGCGCGGATCGCACCGTCGGGTCGCGTCCAAACGTCGGCATCGATGATCACTTGCAGCGGTCGGTTGGCGTGAAACACAAGATTTGGCATATCGACCTCGAGGTAGTAGGTCTGCACAAATCGCTCGATCACAACATCGTCTGCGAGGCCGATGTCGCCGATTCCGGAAGGGACCTCGATGTTCAGACCGTCGCGCCGCACCCCAATCTCGTCGTCGGCGTACCAGCTTCGACCGTCGAATTTGGCGAATGTCTGGCCACGCCAAAAGTCGGGCTCGGGTGCCCGCACTCGCATCACCACTTTGTCACTGAGGTCGCCGCGCACAGAGGTATCCATCTGCTGCGCAAATCCGGTGTACCCGCCGGGTTGCCCGGCCTGGGCCCGGGACGGCTCGCCCGGTTCGGGAGTGTCGCCAACGTCTCGCGCCTCACCGTCGGGGCCGGCGATCGCCCCTGGCAGGCCAACATCGTCAGCGTCCTCGATGAAGGTCGGCAACGTCAGGTTTGCCGGACCGCTGGGCACTGGCACGGCGATGAGGATCAGAGCCGTCGCCGCCAACCCGCCGCCAAGGGCGATCGCCGTTGGCAACCATCGCGCCAACCCGAGCCGGGCGGCGGATGAACGCCGGGCCGAATCCAGTACGACCGTCGGATTCGAGAGTTTCGACAAGGACACGCCGAAACAGATCGCCCACGCCAGCAACCACCAGCCAAGGCCATCGTCGACGCGGAACCCCGAGGCGTACATCACAACGACCGATGAGATGCCGAGCCCCACCCGAATCGTGCGTCGGTCAAGGCACTCGAATCCGTGCAATACGATCAAGATGATCAGGACCTGCGCCAATGGGCCGCGCAGAAAGCCGAGCAGATCGTTCATTTGCCGACTCGCTGCGACAACCAGTATCAAAGCCATAACTGCTCCGGCACCGATCAGTCCACGAGTCAAAACCGACGGCTGCTCGCCGGTGTTCACCGACCGAGCGGTGACTGTCGCCCCTGCCACCGTGCCAATCGCGGCCATCAGCGTGACGACGGTGCTGTATCCAAGCGCGCTGCTCAGCATCGCCAGGGCCACGAACGTCGCCGCCGCTGCCCACCAACGGGCAGCCACCGACGCGGTCGTCTCGGGCTCTGGCGGCGATCCGCGCCACCTGCGCGCTTTGGCTGCTTGCGGGGCGGCGCCCAGATCGGCGAGCGCCGACCAGAGCGCTGCCGCCGTAGCGTCGCGGATTGGAACGATCTCGCCGTCGCCGATCGCCACACCGACCCGCGCTCCTGTCCGGAGCCCCTGCCCGAGCGCGGCGCGGATTGCGCCCGCCTCGACATCTGGGTCGGGGGTGCCGCGTCGGGCACGGACGACCCATGCCTCGGCGGCGTCGCCACGGTGGTCGTGCACGACGAGTTCTCCCGTGCGCACGGTCGAGGCCCAATGCACGAGCTTCTCGCTATCGCCCTCACGCCACGGTCGTACACCATCGATCTCTCCAGCTGTCGCCCCGGAGGGGCCATGGGAATCGCCGCCCTCGCCGAGAGCCGACCGTTCGATGACGACGTCGGGCTGGTGAAGTCGCGCTGCTACGAGCGGCTCATTGACGGCAAGCTCAAAGCTCCGTACCCACCACATCAGACCCGTGGCACCCGCTGATCGAACACGGACTTCGACCGCTTCGATCGCGCCGCGCTGTTCCATCACTCCCACCCCGCTGAAGGCCCCGCCGGACACCCAACCACTTGCGACGACATGCTGCGCTGTGCGGATCTCGATCCAGACGGGTCGCTGAGTTCGCACCTCGAGCGACAGTGCGAACTGTTCTCCCTGGGTTACGCACCGCGGCGTCAACATCCGTCCGACCACGATCGATCGCAAGGTCAATGGTCCGGCCAACATCGCGGCAATGAGCAGCACCACACCGGCAGCCAGCATGATCACCACCGGAGTCGCGCCCGTCAGGCGTGCGATCGTGGCACCCCCCACCCATGCCAGCAGCAAGCCAGTTCCACCGGCGGAGACTCCGACCGGTCGACTCATGTCAGGCCGTGGGGGCCGGCACCGATTCGAGGCAATCGAGCACTACCTCGCGACCCGCCCGCACCGAGCCGATGGCATCGGACACGATCACGCGATGGGCCAGTGCCGATTCGGCCAGCGACGACACGTCGTCGGGCACCACATAGTTGCGGCCGGCCATGGCGGCACGCGCTTTGGCGAGTCCGATCAGTGCCACCCCACCTCGGGTCGAGGCGCCGAGTCGCACCCTGGGATGGTTGCGGGTGGCGTCGAGCAATGCAACGACATAACGAGCGATCGGGTCGGCGACATACAGTTCGGCGACTACCCGTCGCCCATCCACCACATCGGCGATATCGACCACGGGAACCACCGACTTCAAACGGTTGCGCCCACGACGGCCCGTGAGTACCTCGACCTCGTCGGCAGCACTGGCGCGACCGGGCGTGACAACCGCCGCAAAACGATCGAGCGCACCCTCGCCGAGCGGGTATGTGCCGGTCATCTCGAGCGGGTTCTGCGTTGCCACCAAGAGGAACAGGGATGGCAGTTCGCGTGTGACGCCGTCGACCGTGACAGCCGATTCCTCTGTTGCCTCGAGCAAAGCCGACTGTGTGCGCGGGTTGGCACGATTGAGCTCGTCGAATACCACGATGTTCGAGAAGATCGGACCAGCCCGAAAACGCAGTTCGAAATTGTCGCCGTGCGGCATCATCGTGCCCGTCACATCGCCTGGCAACAGATCGGGTGTGCCCTGAATTCGATGGAACGAACCGCCAACTGACGACGCCAGCGCCTGGGCAAGCAATGTCTTGCCGACACCCGGGATGTCTTCGATCAGGAGATGGCCCCCCGACAGCAGGCAGCCGATCGCGATGTCGATCGCATCCTCACGTCCTGCAAGGACCTGACCGATCGAGTCGGAAATCCGCGTGGAGATGGCGGCGACAGACGCGGCCGGCGTACCCTCCGACGTCGCGGTTGTTGTTTCCATCGTCGCGTCCATGCCAAGACCCATGCTGCCAGGTCATCGGCCCAATGTGCATCCGCCTTGAGTGCGGAGTCGATCAGTGGGCGGTCATTCCACCGTCGACGAGCAGGGCGTGGCCGGTGATGTAAGACCCGGCCGCGCTGGCCAGCAGCAGCAGCGCTCCGTCGAGCTCGTGAACATGGCCCATCCGCGGGATCGCGGAGTAGGTGCGGATGTAGCGCTCGCTGCCCTCGTCGCCAACCATCGACTCGGTCATCTCTGACGGGAAGTAACCGGGACACAGCGAGTTGACGCGGATGCCCTTGCGGGCCAGCTGCACCGCAAGTTCTCGCGTCATGTTGACGACGGCGCCTTTACTGGCGCAGTAGTTGGCCTGCTTGATAGGTGTCGAGCCCACGAGACCCAGCATCGACGCAACATTGACGATCGAGCCGCTGCCGCGTTCGGCCATTTGCGGTACACACAGCTTGATCATGTGCCACACCGCAGTGGTGTTGACCAACATTGCCCGCTCGAACTGCTCGAGCGTCTCGTCCTCGATGCCGACGATGTACGAGATACCGGCGTTGTTGACGAGCACATCGATGCGGCCCGCTCGTTCGAGCGCTTCGGCGACCAGCCGTTCTCGGTCTGTGGCGTCAGACACGTCGGCGGGAATCACGATCGCTCCCGGGAGTTGTTCGGCGAGCAACTCGAGCCGTTCGGCGCGACGGGCGCTGATAACTACGGTGGCGCCGACACCATGGAGCACGCGGGCGAACCGGGCGCCGAGCCCGGCTGAGGCACCGGTGACCAATGCCACCTGGCCGTCTAGGCGGAACATGCCGAGTGGGCCATCACCAATGGGCTCGCCCTTCATGACCGGATCCGCACTGACAGACACGTGACGCAGCCTTCGAGTTTTTCGAATTCGAATATGTCGACCTCGATCACTTCGTATCCCTTCGATCTGTAGAGCGCTGCCGTTTCGGGTGCACCGGCGGACATCAACAGCCGATCGGAACCTAGCAACACCACATGCGCGCCCGAAGGTTCGGGAACAGCAAGAAATCGCTCGAAGACCGATGGATCGTCGACCAGATCCGGATAGCCGACCACGGTGCCGTCCGGCAGCGCCGTCACCGCCGACTTGAGGTGCAAGACACGATGAACGGGGACCGGACGAACAACCCATCCGCGCCGCGCCAACACGTGAGTCAGCTGGGCCACCGCAGGTGCATTGGTGCGGCCTCCGACGCCGACATAGACCGTTCGATCGACCTTCAGCACATCGCCGCCATCGAGCGTGCCAGGCTCGGCGATGCGGTGGATCTCCAGCCCGGCGCTCAGGGCTGCGGCCTCGGCTCCGACCACCTCGGCTTGTCGGCTGACGGCACCCGGGCGGGTGATCACACACAGATCGTCGAAGACCACCATCGCGTCCTCGATGAACACGGCGTCGGGACACTGATCGGCCGGTTCGACCTCGGTGATGCTCCAACCGGCCTGCTCGAGGGCGGCAACATATGCGTTCCATTGGTCATTGGCAAGTTGCAGATCGATTGGAGCGCGGTCGATGTGTGTAACGAGTCCGTCGGCGAGCAGCGGACCGGGTGGGCGAACAAGGGCATGTGACACTTCCGGCAACATTAGAGTTGGGAGATGTGCCTGGCACAACTGCCAACTTAGGTGGTGAGGGGTGGGCCGAGACGGGCGGTGAGCGCCGCCCTGACTTGATCGTCGAACGATCGGACGTGGGCTTCGACCGCGGCGGCGCAGGTATCGGGGTCACCGTCTTTGAGTAGTTCAAGGATCACGATGTGTTCGTCGACGGCGTGGCGCGTGTCGGCAACGTCGGCGAGATACATGTGCCACACCCGATCGCTGTGGGCGTACAACATGTCGAGAGTGTCGGTCAGGAACCGGTTGCCGGCCGCTGTCCAGATGATCTCGTGGCAGCGGCGGTCGACAGCCAGCAACTGCTCGGGGGCGACTCCACCGCGCAACGACTCCTCGATCACTGCGGCCATTTCGTCCCAGTGTCGTGGGGCCCCGCGCAGGCAAGCCAGCCGCGCCGCGTACGGTTCCATCACTGCCCGCGTCTCGTACAGCGTTGACAGTTCGTCGACGTCGATCGAGGCCACGAACATGCCGCGTCGCGGGATCACGGTCACGAACTGGTCGCGGGCGAGCCGCTGCAGCGCTTCGCGAACAGGCGTACGGCCGACCCCGATGTGGTCTTGCAACATGTCCTCGCGGAGCACATCACCTGGGGCCAGCTCGAGCCGGACGATCATTCGGCGAATTCGGCGATACGCCTGTGTACTCAAGGATTCAGTCGTGATACATTTATGATATATCAGACTTTCGAACAAGGGGAACCCCGTGAGCGACGTTTCTTCCAACGCTGTGCCGGCAACGGCCAAGTGCGTGATCATCGGTGCCGGCATCGTCGGCAACTGCCTAGCGGGCCACCTGGCCCGGCTCGGGTGGACCGACATGGTTCTGATCGACAAGGGCCCACTGCCGAACCCTGGCGGCTCGACCGGGCACGCCTCGAATTTCATCTTTCCGGTTGATCACAACAAGGAGATGGCGCTGTTGGGACAGCAGAGTGCCGATCAGTACCGCGATGTCGATCGCTCGGTCGACTCGGGCGGCATCGAGGTCGCCCGTACCCAGGAACGGATGAACGAGTTCCAGCGCCGCATGACATCGGCAGCCGCGTGGGGTATCAAGGCCGAGTTGCTGACACCTGCTCAGGTCAAAGAGCTCGTTCCCTTCATCAACGAGAACGTCATCTTGGGGGGCTTCCACTGCCCCACCGTGTCGGTCGTCGACTCACTCGATACCGGAACGTTGTTCCGCAACGAGGCGATCGACAAGACCGGGATGCAGGTCTTCGCCAACACCGAGGTGCTCGATGTCGAGACTGAAGATGAGCCGGGAACCGGACTCAAGAAGGTCACCGCCGTCGTCACCGACAAGGGCCGGATAGAGGCCGAGTACGTCGTGGTCGCGTGCGGCGTGTGGTCGAACCGGATCGCCAACATGGCGGGCGCCACGATTCCACTCGTGCCGGCCGTGCACCAAATGGCCGACGTCGGCCCGATGGACGTGCTGGTCGAAACAAACAAGGAAATCGGCTACCCGATCGTGCGCGACATGGACACCTTCTGTTACGAGCGCCAGTCGTCTGGCTCGATGGAGGTCGGCTCGTACGCCCACCGCCCGATCCTGCACCACCCCGACGACATCCCGTCCAACGAGGAAGCGGCGCTGACCCCGACGGAGATGCCGTTCACGCCTGACGACTTTGATGATCAGATGGAGCAGGCGATCGAGCTGATGGACATGCTCGGCGACGCCGAGATCAAGTACGCCATCAACGGTCTGCTCTCGCTGACGCCTGACGGCATGCCGTGCCTCGGCGAGACCACAGAGGTGCGCAACCTATGGTCGGCCGCAGCCGTGTGGGTCAAGGAGGGCCCCGGGATGGCGCAGGTCGTGGCCGAGTGGATGACCTATGGCTACCCGCGGGTGATCGACGCCCACGGTGCCGACATCGCCCGCTTCTACTCGCAGGAACGCAACAACGACCACATCTGGGCACGCGCCGAAGAGCACTTCAACAAGACATACGGCATCGTGCACCCCGCCGAGCAGTGGGCCGGCCGCCGCGACCTGCAGGTTTCACCATTCTTCTCACGCCAGCAACAGCTCGAGGCGTTCTTCTTCCAGGCCCGCACGTGGGAGCGACCGCAGTGGTACGGCAGCAACGCCGATCTGGCCGAGCGCTACGGCATTGCCGAACGCGAAGTTGAATGGGACAACCGTTGGTGGAGCCCGATCACGGTTGGTGAGCACCTCAACATGCGCGAGAACTGCGGCATGGTCGACCTGTCAGCGTTTCAGCTCTACGAGCTGAAGGGCCCTGGTGCTGTCGAGTTTGCCGACTATCTCTCCGCCAACAAGATCGGCCCTGTCGGCCGCGCGACGTACACGCCGTGGCTCACCCCCGACGCTGGGTTCCACTCCGACCTCACGATGCAGCGGATCACCGACGACACGGTGATGGTCGTGACCGGTGTGTTCGACGGCGGCCGCGACCTGCACTGGATCCGCAAATACATGCCCAAGGACGGCTCGGTCACGGTGACCGACCGCACGCTGGAGACCTCGACGCTCGGACTGTGGGGGCCGAACGCGCCGGCGCTGTTGGCCACCTTGACCGATCAGGACCTCTCGCAGGAGGGCTCGCCATACGGCTCGATCGTCGACGTCACGTTGAACTGCGGCGGCACCGACGTGGCGGCCAAGCTGTTCCGCATCTCCTACGTGGGTGACACCGGTTGGGAGATCTACGTGGCGTGGGACCAGGCCACGCTGGTCTGGGATGCCTTGATGGCGAATGGTCGCGATCAGTACGGCCTGCGCCCCACGGGCGGCGGCGTGTACGGCACGTCGGGTCGCATCGAGAAGGGCTATCGCCTGCAGGGTGCCGAGCTGGAAAGCGAGTACAACCCGCTCGAAGCCGGACTCGCCCGGCCGAAGGTGAAGGCGGCCGACTTCATCGGCAAGGCCGCCTACCTGGCAGCCCGCCAGGCCGGCGAGCCGGCGGTGCACATGTGCACGCTAACGGTCGAAGACCAGACCGACTCGCAGGGCCGAACGCGCTGGATGCAGGGCGGCAACGAGCCGATCTGTGATCTCGACGGCAACGTCATCTTCGATTCGCACGGTCGCGTGTCGCGGGTTACCACCGCCGGTTACGGCGCGTCGGTCGGCAAGCACATCCTGATGGCATACCTCCCGACGGCACACGCCGCTCCCGGTACCGACCTGCAGGTGATGTACATGAACGAGCTGTATCCCGTGAAGGTCGTCGGCACCGGCGGCCCGTTCGACCCCGACGACACCCGCCTCAAGGGATAGCCGATGAAGATTTTGGTGTGTGTCAAACGGGTCCCGGCACCGGGGTCGAAGATCAACGTCACCCCTGATGGGCGAGGGGTCGACGCCGCCAACCTTGGGTACACGATGAGCCCCCACGAGGAGTGCGCCGTAGAGGCCGCGGCGCAGCTGATCGAACAGCATGGCGGCGAGGCAACCGTGCTCACGCTCGGTGCGCCAGAGGCCGTCGAGCAGGTGCGATACGGCGTCAGCGTCGGGGCTCAACGCGCCGTGCTGCTCGCCACCACCGACGATGACTGGGATCCACAACGCACCGCGCAGGCGATCGCATCTGCGATCGACGAGCTCGAGTCGGTCGACGGCACATTCGACCTGATTCTGTTTGGCAATGAGTCAGCCGACTCTGGCGGTTTTCAGGTCGGCATCCGGGTTGCCCACGCACTCGGTCGGCCGATGGTCAACGGCGCCAAAGGCCTCTCGCTCGGCGATCGGTTTGCCAATGTCGAACGCGAGGCCGATGCCGGTCGCGAAACCTACTCACTCCCACTGCCGGCAGTGGTCGGTATCAAAGAGGGCATCAACCTCCCCCGCTACCCAACCATGAAGGGTCGACTGGCGTCGAAGAAGGTCGAGATTTCGACGATGCAAGCGTCAGGCGAAATCGGCGGGCTCGCCAAGATCACGCTTCGCCAACCGCCCGAACGCAAGTCGGAGACGATCGTGCTCGGCAACGGCCCCGAGGCAGCCTCGGCTGTCGTCGACATCCTCGAAGAACTCGGAGTCCTGTGATGCCCGCCGTCACCCTCGTCATCATCGAGCACGATCGCGGTGCAATCTCGCCAGCCACCTTTGAGGCACTCACCGCCGCCCGTTCCCTCGGCGCCGACATCCAAGCGCTCACGATCGGCGCCGCCGCCGACCGTCTGGCCGCCGAGCTGGCCCCCTACGGCGTGAACATTGTTCACCAGGTCCACGATGACGTGCTGTCCGACTATGGCCCAGAAGCCTGGGGCGAGGTTGTCGCCCAAGCGGTGCGGGCACTGTCGCCGACCTTTGTGCTAGCGGCCGGTACCGATCGCGGCAACGAGGTCATGGCCCAAGCGGCCGCCCGTCTCGATCTGCCTTTCTCGGCCAACTGCATCGAGTTCCGCGACGGCGACAAGTTCGAGATGACCCGTATCCGTTGGGGTGGCTCACTCTTGGAGGACGCCTCACTCACAGCCGACATCAAGCTCGTCACCGTGGCACATCACGCCGTCGAGGCGGCATTTGCCGACGCTCACGGCCCGGCGGATGCGATCGAACTGAAGGTCTCGCTCGATGCCTCACTTGGCCGCTCGATTGTCAAAGGCCGCGTCGAGCGCGAAGCCGGCGTCACATTGTCGACCTCGCCGATCGTGGTCGGAGGCGGCCGGGGCGTCGGATCGGCCGACGGGTTTGCCTCGCTGGAGGCGCTCGCCAACGAGCTGGGCGGCGTCGTCGGCTGCTCGCGGGCGGTCACCAACAACGGCTGGCGCAGCCACACCGCCCAGGTCGGCCAGACCGGTACCCGAATCGCACCCGACGTGTACTTCGCCTGCGGCATCTCGGGGGCGATCCAGCATTGGGTCGGGGCGATGGCGAGCAAGAACATCATCGCCATCAACACCGACAAGGACGCCAACATGGTCACCAAGGCCGGCTATGCCGTGATCGGCGACCTGCACCAGGTCGTCCCCGCAATCACCGAAGAGATCCGCCGCCGCCGTAGCTGACCCGTAACGGAATGGTGCCTGGGCACATTCCGTTACGATCGGCACGGTGAATGGGCCACACGTCGAACTCGGGATGTACCCGTTCGCGTCGGTGGCGTGGGCATGGGACACGATCTGGGCCGCCGTCCACACGCGCTCAGCCTGGACACCAGAAACACTGACCCGGTCGGGCGATGTGCACGCACGGTGGTACGACTCGAACTGTCTGATCACCCACGTCTGCGGCTGGCCATTTGCCGCCCTGCACCGCAGCGACATGCACCTGATCGGAGCATTCGCGCTCGAGATTCCCGAGGCCGACGGCGGCCACTACCGCAGCGTGCTGCTCAGTCCTCATCAGCTCAGCCTCGACGAACTCGTGCTCGCCCAGACACACGCCGTCGCCAATAGCGCCGACAGCTTGTCGGGGTGGTTCAGCCTGCTGGCGACAACGGTCGGCTCGGCCGGGCAGTGGCCGGGCAACGTCACGTACACGTCCGCCCACCATGACAGCCTGGTAGCGCTCGCCAAGGGGAAGGCCGACATCGCCAGCATCGACTCGTGGAGTTTGGCGCTGATCGCCGCCGAAGAGCCAGAACTGGTCGCCGGCCTGCACCGTGTGGCGCTCGGCCCGCGGATTCCCACCCCGGCGATCACTGCCCGGCGCAGCATCCTGCCCGATCAGCTCGACGAACTCCGCCAGACTTTTAGCGACGCCCTCGCCGATCCGGTGACGAGTGATGCCCGCGCCGCACTGCGGATCAAGGGCTTCGCCGACAATCGGCTCGATGACTATCTGGCGATCCTGCCGCTCGGTCTCACAAGCTGATCGAGCCGGGGCTCGCCATACGTGACAACGAGCCACTGCGTGGGTTAGTATCCCCGCACACTCGTACCGGGAATTACCTTACAGTTTGGGAGGATCGTGGTCGACCAAACCACTTCACGGGGCCGACGGCGCGGCCGTGATCGTGAAACGGCAGGTACGCGCTCGCAGCTTCCTGAGCAGCGCCCATTCGCCCAACCGCGCCTGCTGCACGGGCCAACAGAGCTGGCGAGCGCGGACCAGATCGAGGCGCTTCATCACGCCTCGCTGAGAATCCTGCGCGAGATCGGCATCAAGGTGCTCGACGACGAAACCCGGGCGCTGTTGATCGCAGCGGGTGCCACCGCCCACCACGGTCAGATGGTTAGGTTCGATCCAGAAATGATCGATCCGATCATCTCGACCGCTCCCTCGCAGTTCACGTTGCACGCAACCAACCCAGCTCATCACCTGACGATCGGTGGCGACCACCTTGCGTTCGGGTCGGTCGCAAGCGCCCCCAACGTGGCCGACCTCGACCACGGGCGTCGCACGGGCAATCGCCACGACTTTCAGAACCTATTGCGCTTGGCCCAGTCGCTGAACTCGATCCACTTCACGCCGGGCTACCCAGTTGAGCCGGTCGACATCCACGGTTCGGTGCGCCACCTCGAGGCAACCTTCGACCTGCTCACGCTGACCGACAAGGCGCTCCACGTCTACTCGCTCGGCAGGCAACGCAACATCGACGCGATCGAGATGGTGCGCATCGCCCGCGGCATCAGCGATACCCAGCTCGACCAGCAACCCAGCCTGGTCAGCATCATCAACACCAACTCGCCGCTCACCCTCGACGTGCCTATGAGCCACGGCATCATCGAGATGTCGCGCCGCAACCAAATCATCTGCGTGACCCCTTTCACACTGGCCGGTGCGATGGCGCCGATCACGCTCGCTGGGGCCCTGTCGCAGCAAAACGCCGAGGCACTCGTAGGGCTGATGCTGACCCAGATTGTGCGCCCCGGCAGCCCGTTCATCTATGGCGGGTTCACCAGCAACGTCGACATGCAGTCGGGCGCACCAGCATTTGGAACACCCGAGTACTGGAAGACAGCGATCGTCGGCGGTCAACTTGCACGCCGCTACAACGTGCCGTATCGCAGCTCGAACACTTGCGCCGCCAACGCGGTCGATGCCCAAGCTGCGTACGAGTCGATGTACTCGATCTGGGGTGCTATCAGTGGCGGCACCAACTTCATGATGCACGGAGCCGGCTGGATGGAGGGCGGTCTGCAAGCCAGCTTCGAGAAGATGGTGATCGACGCCGACCTGTTGCACATGGCATCGGCGGCGCTCGATCCACTCGTCGTCGACGACGACACGCTGGCGTTCGATGCGATCGCCGAGGTTGGGCCGGGCGGGCACTTCTTTGGCACCGCACACACCCAGGCCCGCTTTCGCACCGAGTTCTACCGACCGCTGATCAGCGACTGGCGCAACTACGAGAACTGGGCCGACGCAGGCAGCCCTGACGCCGCCGGCAAGGCCAACCGCCTGGTCAAGGCCTATCTGGCCGAATATGAACCACCACCAATGGACGAAACCATCAAGCAAGAACTAACCGATTTCGTCGCCCGTCGCTCTGCCGAGGGTGGCGTCCCCGTCGACTACTGACCGCGCTAGTCGTGTCAGACACAACTAGCGCGGTTGATCAGATCCCGTTCATCAGGAGAGCAAATATGAAGTCATCAGCGCAAGTCGTCGTGATCGGAGGAGGCGTCGTCGGCGCCTCGGTGCTGTTCCACCTCACCGAGAATGGGTGGACAGATGTTGTGCTTGTCGAACGCAAAGAACTCACCGCCGGATCGACATGGCACGCGGCGGGTGGCATGCACACCCTCAACGGCGATCCCAATGTCGCCCAGCTCCAGCAGTACACCGTGCAGCTGTACAAGAAGATCGAAGAACGGTCAGGCCAGAACTGCTCGATCCACCTGCCAGGTGGGATCACCCTGGCGTCGGACAACGATCGCATCGACTGGCTCAAGATGGCCGTGGCCCGCGGTCGCTACCTAGGTATGGACGAGCTCGAGATGATTTCGCCCAAGGAGGCCCAGGAACTCTTCCCGCTGCTCGACACGCAGTACTTCCTAGGGGCGATGTGGGATCCGATCGAGGGCCACGTCGACCCGACCGGCGTCACCAATGCGTTCGCGATCTGTGCCCGCCAAAAGGGCGCAGAGGTCTACAAGCAAAACTGGGTCAGCGCCCTCGAGCAGCGCCCAGACGGAACCTGGACCGTGATCACCGAAAGGGGCGAAATCCACGCAGAGCATGTCGTCAATGCCGGTGGCCTGTGGGCCCGCGAGGTCGGCCGGATGGCCGGCCTCGAGCTGCCTGTGCTGGCGATGCAGCACCACTATCTCGTCACCGAACCAATGGACGAGGTCAAGCACCACATGGCCGCCACCGGGCGCGAAATGCCGATGGCGATGGACTTCAAGGGCGAGATCTACATCCGTCAAGAAGGCAATGGGATGCTGCTCGGCACCTATGAGCAGAATTCGCGGGCGTGGTCCGAGCACACCACTCCGTGGAACTTCGACATGCAACTGCTGCCGCCCGATCTTGATCGCATCGAACCCGAACTAAGCGTCGCCTTCCAGCACTATCCGGCGATGGCAACGGCGGGCATCAAGACAATCGTCAACGGTCCGTTCACATTCACTCCCGACGGCAACCCGCTCGTCGGGCCCGTGCCGGGCCTGCGCAATTACTGGACGGCGTGCGGCGTGATGGCTGGTTTGTCGCAGGGCGGCGGAGTCGGCCTGGCACTGGCCAACTGGATGACCGAGGGCGACCCCGGCTTCGACATCTGGGGTATGGACGTCGCACGTTTCGGCGACTACGCCACGCTGCCCTACACGCGCGTAAAGGCCGAGGAGAACTATCGCCGCCGCTTTCGGATCACGTTCCCGAACGAGCAATTGCCTGAGGGCCGCTATTTGCAGACCGTGCCGATCCACGATCGGCTCGTCGAACACAACGCCGTCTGGGGCACCGACTTCGGGCTCGAATCTCCGCTTTGGTACCAACGCCCGAGTGAGAACCCAATCGAGAACGTCACGTTCCGGCGCTCCAATGCTTTCGAAATGGTCGGCGAAGAATCGTTTGCCGTGCGCGACGGTGTCGGCCTCACCGAGGTCACGAACTTCTCGAAGTACCGGGTGTCCGGCCCGGGCTCGGTGGAGTGGCTGCAAGGGCTGTTTACGAACAAGCTTCCCAGCATCGGTCGCATCAACCTGACGGCGATCCTCAACCACCACGGTCGGGTGATCGGCGAGTTCTCCGTCGCCCGCGTCGGCGACGACGACTTTCTCCTGTTCAGCTCGCTGGGCGCCACCGAGCATCACCGCCGATGGTTCGTGCACAACATGCCTGACGACCCTGGCTTTACATTCGAGGTGATTGGCCAGCGGTTGGTCGGGCTGTCGATCGCCGGCCCGAGGTCGCGCGAGGTGCTGCAGTCGCTGACCCGCTTCGACATGTCGAACGAGAACTTTCGATTCATGGACTTCCGCCGGATCGAGCTTGGGATGGTCGAGTGCTGGGTCGGCCGCATGACGTATACCGGCGACCTTGGGTTCGAAATGTGGGTCGCTCCCGAGTACCAACGCAACCTTTTCGACGCCTTGCTCAGGGCCGGCCAGCCACACGGGATACGCCTGTTTGGCGTGCGGGCACTGTTGACGATGCGACTCGAAAAGATGTTCGGTACATGGTTCCGCGAGTACCGGCCGATCTTCACCCCGTATGAGTCGCGTATGGACCGCTACATCAAGCTCGACCACGACTTCGTCGGGCGGGACGCACTCGAGGCAGCCGGACCAGCCAAGCGATACCTGTCGTACTTCGAGGTCGAGCCCGACCCGAGTGACCCTGCCGACGTGATCGGCGACGAACCGATCTGGCATGACGGACCGCAGGGTTGGCGCGTGGTGGGTTGGGTGACATCGGGTGGCTACGCCCACTACAGCCGCATGTCACTGGCGCTCGGATACATCGAGGCCGGCGTCGCCGACGATCCGAGCGGTGGGGCGTTCGAGATCGAAATCATCGGTCAACGACGCCCGGCCCGTCTGTTGCACGAACCCGTACTCGACCCACAAGGTACGCGGATGCGCAGCTGACAATGGCCCGTCTGGTCGATTTCGAGCGACGCACGGCACTGCTCGACGAGGTGGTCGCCTACCTCAGCCAACACGGCTTGGCGAACGTGTCGCTGCGACCGATGGCACACGAGCTCGACGTCAGTGTCAACTCACTCACACACCACTTTGGATCGAAGGACGATCTGATCGTCGCTGCACTCCGCCGCTCGGGCATCGTGCAGAAACAGATCGAACAAGGCTGGCTCGATCGCCGCCCCGGCATGTCGCAGGCCGACCTGCTGCGATCGTGGTGGCGCTGGATCAATGCGGCACCACAGAACCTTGCCATCGTGCGGCTTGGCATCGAAGCGGCAACGCTTGCAGGCCCACCCCCCCAAGTTCGTGGCGACCAAATCGGCCTGTGGCGTACCAACATCGAGGCGCGTCTAATTGCCGACGGAGTTCCGCTCAAAACGGCCGTGACCGAAGCATCACTCGCCAAGGCGATGTTCACCGGCCTGATAGTCGACCTGTTGGCAACGGGGCACAAAGCTCGCCTGACGCGTGCACTCGAGGTCGGCTTGACCCGACTCGAACAAGTCGTGTGATCGGGCACCAGCCTCAGCGCTCAGGCGCGGCGCGAATCGTGACGAGCGGATCGCCAGCGACCGCCAGCGACCGCTAGAGATCCTTGACCAGCCGCAATGCGTCGTAGACCGCGGCGTGGATGTTGCGGCTGCTGACGGCGTCACCGATCCGGAACAGCTGGAACCGGCCATCAGCATTGCGCACCAGATCTTGCGGGCGGCCGTCGATCAGCGCCCGGTAGTCGACCGCCCCAAGGTTCGACGACCGGTCCTTGAGCTCGAAGTACACGTCGGCGAGAGCCGCTGTACCAAAGTCGGCCACGACCCAGTCGACGTGCCGCACCGAGCGGCGACTCGTGTGGTCGCTTCCGATCTGGACGCACAGACGGCCGTCCTCTCGGCGCACGCTCAACACCCTTTGGTGCAGTGTGATCCGGGTGTCGGCCTCGTTGAACGCTCTTGCGTAGGGCACATGGTTCATACCCCCGACCTCGATACCGAACATCCGCTCGGGCGTGACGATCTCGAGATTCGCTCCGGAAAGGGCGATCATTTCGGCCGCTGACAGCGCCGAGTGAGTACCGTTGTCGTCGAAGAACAACACGTCGCCAGTGGGGGCCACGTCGCCGCCCAACACGTCCCAGCTGGTCACAAGGTGGTCGGTGCCCTCCTCCAGTTCTGGAAGCTGCGGCTGCCCGCCGGTAGCAATAATCACGACATCGGGATCGAAACCCGCCACCACACCGGCATCAGCAAACGTGTCGTATCTAATCTCGACGCCGAGCCGGCCGCACTCGGCCACCCGCCAGTCGATGACGCCCTGGAGATCCTTGCGGCGTGGGTTGCGCACGGCAAGATTGATCTGCCCGCCCGCCCACGGCATCACCTCGAGCACCGTTACCGCGTGCCCGCGCTCGCCTGCCACCCTGGCCGCTTCCAAGCCGGCGGGTCCGGCGCCGACGACCACGATTCGGCGAGCGGCATGCGCCCGCGCAATTACGTGCGGCATCGTTTGCTCGCGGCTGGTGGCCGCATTGTGGATGCACAATGCCTCGCCGGCCTCGTAGATCCGGTCGAGGCAGTATGTCGCGCCGACACAGGGGCGGATCTGGTTCTCGCGACCTTCCACGATCTTGCGAACGATGTGCGGATCGGCGAGATGAGCACGGGTCATCCCAACCAGATCAAGTTTGCCCTCGCTGATCGCGTAGCGCGCCGAAGCCACCTCGTCGACCTTGGCGGCGTGCATCACCGTGATGTTCGTGTGGTCACGCACCATGCCCGCGAATTCAAGGTGAGGCACCGACCGCATGCCGTGGATCGGGATCACCTCGGTCAGTGCTGCCTCGTTCTCGATATGACCGCGGATCACATTGATGAAATCGATCAGGCCCGCCTGTTCGAATCGCTGGAGTACCTCGATGCCGCGCTGCGTATCGATTCCGCCAGGCACCATCTCGTCGAGCACCATTCGGATTCCGACGATGAACTCCGAGCCGACTCGCTGTCGGATTGCGCTGAGCACCTCCCAGCCGAACCGGAGTCGTCGTTCGTCGTCGCCACCCCACGCGTCATCACGATGATTGGTCAGCGGTGACAGGAACTGGTCGAACAGGTGCCCGTAGGCCTCGACCTCGATTCCGTCCATCCCACCCGCTTGCATCCGCTCGGCCGCATCGGCGTACTGACCGACGATCCGCTCGATGTCCCAATCCTCGGCCTGCTTCGGGATGCCTCGATGGGCGGGCTCGCGCAGCGCCGACGCTGACACGATCGGCAGCCAGTCATCCTGCCCCCACCCGGTGCGGCGACCGAGGTGGGTGATCTGAATCATGCATGCCGCCCCGTGCTCGTGAACGTCGTCGGTCAATCGGCGGATCCACGGCACGATCTCGTCGTCATAGGCGTGCAGGTTGCCGAACGCCGGAGGGCTGTCGGGGGCCACCACCGCGGAGCCCGCCGTCATCGTGAGGGCGATTCCGCCCCTCGCCTTTTCGACGTGATAAAGCCGGTAACGATCCTTCGGCATCCCGTTGTCTGAGTACGCCGGCTCGTGGGCCGAAGAGAACACTCGGTTGCGAAGTGTCAGGTGCTTGAGCTGATATGGCTGAAGTAGCGGATCAGTGGTCATCGATAACTCCCCGGGGCATATGAGTTCCCCAAAGATCAGGGTAGTTGACCCCGACTGCCGCGGCACTCGAAGCTCGCTTCACACCGACGGCCGGTTTCGTGAGGTCACTGCGAAAGGTTCGCACGTCTGTTTGGCGGCGTGCGTCCGTGGCGATGGGCCGTGATGCTGATCGCCTGCTCGCGCAGCCATCTCGGCAACTCGATCTGGGCGACACCAACAGGCGCCGCATCGTAGATGGGTAACCCTGCCGCGTGGCATGCGCTCCGCACGACCTGGTCGCGCGCACCGTCGCCCGATCCGTCGGACGCCGCCCCCACCAGCCGAACGCGCTCGACGCCAAGCTTGGAGAGGCGGACTGCGAACCCGGCGTCGGACTCGGTCGTCCAGTCGGACACCACAGTCCTACAGCGACTGGATCGAACGGCAATCTCGACCAGCGCCCGCTCACGATCCGATGCGTGGCGTCCGAAACGGATCGCGACGCCATGGTCACAGGGCCGATACCGAAAGAGATTTTGCTCCGCGATCAGGCCCGTCGGGTCGAACTCGGCCAATCCGACCGTTCGGATCCAGTGCTCGAAACCGTCTGCCACAAGATCGAGGTTGGCGGACGCGTCGTCGATCCACACGCTCAGGCTGGCCACATAGTTCGGCCCTCCGGCCTTGGCCGTCGGACCGACGGCTGAACACTTCCAGCCCCCGAACGGCTGGCGCCGCACGACGGCCCCGGTCGTTCCGCGGTTGACGTACAGGTTGCCGGCCTCGACCCGATCCATCCACTTGTCTATCTCAGCCGGGTCGAGCGCATGGAGTCCGGCGGTGAGCCCGAAGTCGGTCCCGTTTTGGATGTCGATCGCATGCTCGAGGTCGGTGGCTCGGATCAGCCCCAGCACCGGCCCGAAGCACTCGGTTCTGGCGAACCACGACCCCGGTCGAACCCCCGCCCGGATCCCCGGTGACCAGAGCCGCCGGTCATCCGAACGGCACTCGGGAGCGAGCAACCACGACTCGCTTTGTTCGAGGGTCGTGAGCGCTCGCTCGAGTGCGCCGGCAGGAGGATCGACCAAGGGCCCGACATCGGTAGCCAACTGATTGGCCGGGCCGACCCTCAGGGTTGCGGCGGCATCTCGGATCCGTTCGAGAAATGTGGGGTCGTCGTACAGCGAGGCCTCGATGATCGCAAGGCTCGCCGCCGAACACTTCTGCCCGGCATGCCCGAAAGCAGACCTCACCAGGTCGGCTACGGCATGATCGAGATCTGCGGTAGCGGAAATTGTGATCGCATTCTTGCCACTCGTCTCAGCGTGCAAGCGCAGATCCGGGCGCCACGAGTGAAACATCGATGCCGTGGCGTAGGCGCCCGTCAGCACGACGCCATCGACGTCGGGATGGGTGATCAGCCGCCGGCCGACATCGCCATCGGGTGCAGGCACAAACTGCAGGACATCAGTTGGGACCCCGGCGTTCCAGCACAGCTCGGCGATCAGGGCGCCGGTACGAACCGTCTGCGGTGCCGGCTTGAGGATCACCGTATTGCCGGCCGCGAGAGCCGCCAAAACACCTCCCGACGCAATCGCAAACGGGAAGTTCCACGGCGGTGCTACGACAATCGTGCCGAGCGGCGCTGATCTCGCTCCGACGAGCGCCGCCAGACGTACGGCCTCGCGTGCGTAGTAGCGGGCGAAGTCGATCCCCTCCGACACCTCCGGATCACCCTCCGGGATGGTCTTTGCCGCGTCGTCGACCATCGTCGCCAGCAGACGCCCGCGTTGTGCCTCGAACACGTCGGCGACACGGTTGATGATCTCAGCACGCGCCGTGAGGTCGAGCGTGCTCCAGGACAGACGCGCGCTGACCGCGGTGGCGACGCACTCGTCGACGGTCTGCTTGGTGATCTCAGGCTGGATCGTGATCTGGCTCGATGAGGCCGACTCGATCGATCTGGTGATCCACGTCCGATTTGCCGACCGCGTCCAGTCCGTGTCGGCAGCATTCTCGAACGGTGTCTCGAGAGCGATCGCGGCCGGTCGAAGCGAACGATCTTGACGTCGCCGCGACCGCTGGTCGACGTGGCCACGAGCGCGGACAGCGGCCCGGAACCGATCGGCCTCGATCGCGAACAATGTCCGGTCGGCAGCCAGATCGAACACGTGCGACAGAAAGTTGTCGGGCGACGTGTTCTCGTCGAGACGGCGCACCAGATACGCGATGGCGGCCGGGAAGTCGCTTCGATTCACGACGGGTGTGTAAAGAATCACGGTTCCTGCCGCGTCTCGCACCGCCTTGGATTGTGACGGCGCCATGCCTTCGAGCATCTCGATCTCGAGTCGGTCGGGTCGACCGGATTCGACCATCTCGCGACCGAGCACCAGCGCCCAGGCAATATCGAAGAGATTGTGACTGGCCACGCCGACCCGGACCGCGGCGTCGAAGGCCGGGTCGCACAAGATGTCGAGCACAGCCTTGTAGTTGGCGTCGACGTCGGCTTTATGCCGATACGGGGCTGGTTCCCAGCCTCGCAGTTCGGCCTCGACGTTCTCCATTGCCAGGTTGGCGCCTTTGACGATTCGGATCTTCGTGTGGCCGCCGCCCCGGTGGCGCCGAACGGCCCATTCCGCAAGTTCCCTGGCCGCGCCGCGAGACTCGGGGAGGTAAGCCTGCAGCACGATGCCGGCGTCGAGGTGTTCGAACTCAGGCTCGTCGAGAACCCTTCGAAACACGGCGACCGTGAGGTCGAGATCGCGATACTCCTCCATGTCGAGGTTGACGAACTTCGGCGGATCGAATGACGCAGCGCAGCGGTACAGCACCCGCAGCGGCACAGCCACCCGCTCGATAGTGTCCGCGAAGGCGAGCACACTGATGTCGGGGCAAATCGCCGAGATCTTCACCGACACATAGTCGACGTCGGGCCTGCAAAGCCGAGCCACCACCATGTCGAGGCGGCGGCGGGCCTCGTCGGCGCCGATGATCGCTTCACCGAGCACGTTGACGTTGCAGCCAACGCCCTCCGCCCGCCGCCGTGCTACGTGATCGGCGAAGGCTGGGTCCTCGGCAGCAAGAATAACAGCGGCGGATTCGCTCCGAAGACGTCGCGTGACAAGCGGCATCACGAGGCCGGGAGCCACCGGGGCGACTCGCGCTCCGATCCGAAGCAGGACCCGGTCGGTCATCGCGAACGACTCGAGGTCGGCTTCGTGCACCAATTGTGCCAAGCGCTCAGCAGCTTTGCGGGCGACCGGAATCCGAGTGACCTCATCGGTCAACCGCACGGTGAAGTCGGCTGCCTTCGGGTCACGAACGAGTGCTCGTAGCCGCCGGCGCCGGCGCCGCTCGCGACGGCCTGCCCGGGCGTCGATCACGGCCGCCTCGTCGACCAGCCCGCGCGCCAGTTGGACTGCCGCTTCGATACGCCGTTCGTCGAGTTCCTCGATGCTCGGCTCACCGACCTCTTCGCATCTTCGAACAGTTCGATCCATAGACATCATCCAACTCCAACGGCTCAACGGTCGCTAGGACGAACCGCATGGGACTACGCTCCGTTCGTACAACGCCCCCGATCACGATGCAGACCCCGATCACACTCCTCCTCGATGTGTTTGATGCGATTCCGCATGTCATGGTGTGCGTCAAGGACGAATCTGGCCGGTACGTCGGCGCCAACCAGGCGTTCGCCCGTCGGGCTCGCCGACGTCGCGTCAGCGACGTGGTCGGCAAGCGCGCTGCCGACCTGTTCCCGGCCGAACTGGCTGCTTCGTACGAGGCCCAGGACCGGGCACTGCTGACCACAGGCCAGGCCGTTCGGAATCAACTCGAGGTGATCGCCGATGCAATGGAAGAGAAAATCGGAGACAGCCGGTGGTACCTCACCAGCAAGACGCTCAGTCACGCGGGTTCGCACGGAACGGTTGTCATAGCGGTGTCGGTCGACGCTCAGCTCGGCGAGCGGACCAGAGTCGCGACCGGGTTGCGGGCGGCCATCGAGTTGGCTCACGCGTCGTTCGACCGACCGCTGCGCGTTGCCGAGCTCGCCTCAGCCGCCGGCATGAGCGCCGATCGGCTCGAGCGAGCCATGCGCCGGGTGCTCGGCATCTCCCCCAAGCAGTACGTCATCCGCATCCGGGCCGAGCATGCGGCGACGCTGTTGGCTACGACCGACCGATCGATCGCCGAGATCGCTGCCCAGTGCGGTTACTACGACCAAAGTCAGCTAACTCGTCAGTTCCGTGACCACATCGGCCTCACCCCGCGGGACTACCGCGGGACTACGACAGAACCGCGCTCTGAGTGACGATCAATTGTGTGAGTCACGGGGCGGCGAGGTGCCATCGAGCCGCACCTCTTGCAGCAGTCCGTCGGTCACGTCGTACACGAAGCCGGAGATACATTCTTTGTGCTGGATGAATGGCGTCATGAAGAGCCGCTGAATCGACTGGCGCACGTCTTCGTAGGGGTCGGTGAACGCCTCGAGCGACCACCATGGCTTGACCCCCAGCTCAGCCGCTAGCTCGTCACGGAACTCGGCCTCGTTCACCTTCTGTAGCCCGCAGTCAGTGTGGTGTACTAGCACGATCTCGCGTGTGCCGAGAAACCGCTGGGAGAGGCACAGCGAGCGGATCACGTCGTCGGTAATGATGCCGCCGGCGTTGCGGATGATGTGTGCTTCACCATTACCGAGCCCGAGCACCGCGAACGTGTCTATGCGCGAGTCCATGCAGGTCACCACCGCCAATTGTCGAGTTGGATTGACCTTTAGGCCGGCATCGTCGAACCGCGACGCGTAGCTTCGATTTCGATCGACTAGCTCGGCAATGCTGGCGGTGAACTCTGATGAGGCAGAAATCGTCACGGTGGCTCGCTCTGGTTCGGTGGGCTGGAGAGTTGCAAACGACGTCACGACGCGACCGGATCGTTGACGCTGTGAAGAATCTCGGCGACGGTGTGGCCGCCCTCGAGCGGGTGCCGCAAGGGACGATCAGCATCGACCTGGTAGCGATTGCGCCGTCCGACCCGTTCGCGATGCAGGAAACCCGCCTCTTCGAGTTCGTGCAGAATTCGCTGCACAGCACCCTCGGTGATCCCCACCAGTCGACTGATGTCGCGCTGGCGCAGCTCGGGGCTGCGGCTTATGGCGATCAGGACGTGGGCGTGGTTAGTGAGAAACGTCCATCCCTGGCGGGCAGACTCGGAGGACAACTCGCGCTCGCTCATGTAGCATCTATAACATACCAATCACAATAGGTCAATCTGATTACCTATTTCATCGGTACGCCATAGACCGGTACACGACTAGACTGGGCGACTGCCATCTAGGCTCGCCAAAAGTCTGGTCAGCCCCCCCCACAATCCATGCTCCTGACTATCCTCATCTTCCACTTCCTGCTAGGAGGCGCCGTTGTCGCAATTGGCGACCGGCTCGGCAGACGCGGATTCTTGTTTGCTGCCCTCGCCCCGGCCGTCACCATGGCCTGGCTGGCGACCAAGCTCGGGTCGGTGCGCGACGGCAACGCCATCCAACAACGGATCGAGTGGATCCCGCAGCTCGACCTGGCGATCGACCTACGCCTCGATGCGATGAGCGCCGTGATGGTCGGCCTCGTGTCCGGAATCGGCATCTTCGTGTGTATCTACGCACTCGGCTATTTCTCGCATCCCAAGCCGGGAACTGCGCGGCTCGCCGGACTGCTCACGATGTTCGCTGGGGCGATGCTCGGCGTGGTGCTGTCGGACCACCTGATCGCGCTGTTTTTGTTTTGGGAGCTCACGTCGATCACGTCGTACCTACTGATCGGCAACGATGACCGCAATCCTCGGGCACGCGATGCTGCGCTGTCGGCGATACTGATCACCGGTTCGGGTGGCCTGGCGATGCTGGCCGGCTTCGTGTTGATCGGTCAATCGGCCGGCACGTACCGGCTGAGCGAGCTCGTCGACGCTGCACCCGGCGGCTCGACCGTCACCGTCGGCATCGTCTTGGTCCTGATCGGCGCCTTCACGAAATCGGCCCAACTGCCGTTCGCCGGCTGGTTGCCCGGCGCGATGGTGGCCCCGACTCCGATCAGCGCCTATCTTCACGCAGCCACGATGGTCAAAGCAGGTGTGTATCTCGTCGCCCGTCTTGCACCGCCGCTGGCCGACCTCGGTGCCTGGCGCACGCTGGTGATCTTGGTCTCATCGGCGACGATGATCGTGGGCGGCTGGCGGGCGCTGCGCCAGCACGACCTCAAGCTGCTGTTGGCCTACGGCACCGTCAGCCAGCTGGCGTTCATGATGTTGCTGTTCGGCATGGGCCGCTACGACCTCGCCCAGGCCGGGATCGTGGTGCTGATCGCCCATGGCGCCTTCAAGGCCGCCCTCTTCATGGTGGTCGGCATCATCGACCACCAGACGGGCACCCGCGACGTGCGCAAGCTGCACGGCTTTGGAAGCGGTTGGCATCCGGTGATCATCACGTCGGTGCTGGCGGCGGCCTCGATGGCCGGATTTCCGCCGCTGCTCGGCTTCATCGCCAAGGAGAAGGGGCTCGACGCCGCCCTCCACGCCGACTTTAGCGGTGGGACCGCGATCGTCGTCGTACTGGTCGTGGGATCGATCCTCACGGTCGCCTATTCGGGCCGGTTCGTGCTCGGGGTGCTCGGCCGGCTCGGCGAATCCGACCGCCAACGGATCTCCCCCACAGCGCCGGCACCGACGGCGTGGTTCGTGGCGCCCGCAGCGCTGCTGGCACTCGGCTCGCTCGCAGCGGGTCTCGCACCCGTGCTGGTCGACGAGACGGTTCGCTCGGCCACCGAATCGCTGTACGCCGCCGCCAAACCCAAACCCGTCGTGTTGTGGGCGGGATTCAACACCGCGCTCCTGCTGTCGGCCGTGATCATCGTCGCCGGCCTCGTTACGATCGCTCTCCGCCAGCGCGTCGAACGGCTCCAGCACGGGTTTGGTGACGCCGTCGCCCCTTGGCCCGACAGCGACCGGGTTTTCTGGGGCATCGTTACGGGCACTTCGCGGTTCGCCAAGAAGAGCACCGGCATCGTGCAGAACGGTTCGCTGCCGATCTACCTCATGATCATCCTCGGTGTCGCCGCCGCGCTGCCGCTCGTTCCGGCGCTGACCTCGTTCGAAACGTGGCCCGACACGATCGGCACGTGGGTTCATGTGCCGATCGCCGCTGTGATCGTCGTCGCCGCGATCGGTGCCACGGTCGTACGCCGCCGCATAGCTGCGGCGCTGTTGCTCGGGGCGGTCGGCTTCGCGATGGCCGGCTTCTACGTCGTGCAAGGCGCTCCCGACCTCGCCCTCACGCAGTTCACCATCGAAACCCTGGCCACGGTGTTGTTTGTACTGGTGTTGCGGTTCTTGCCACGACGCTTCGCCGACTCCAAGGCAGCTGTCACCACAGCGGCGCGGCTGGCTGTTGCCGGCCTGGTCGGCGTGACCGTGTTTGTGCTTGCGCTCGTGTCTGCCGGCGCCCGCAGTGACGTATCACAAACGTCGATTTCAGCGGAGATGCTCGAGCGGTCCGTGCCAGACGGCAAAGGCTCGAACGTCGTCAACGTCATCCTCGTCGACTTCCGCGGGCTCGACACGTTGGGCGAGATCACGGTGCTGGTGGTAGCCGCGCTCGGCGCCGTGTCGCTGGCCAGGGCGGGACGCCGCCCCAGTGATCGTCGCCGCGACCGGTCCGCCAGCGGACGCGGCTTCGCCGAACTGCCGCTCGTCGATGCCTCGGCCCGACTGCTCTACCCGAGCATCCTCGTATTGTCGGTGTACTTCCTGTTCGCCGGCCACAATCAGCCGGGCGGCGGGTTTGTCGGCGGCCTCACCGCCGGCGCCGCGATCAGCCTGCGATACATCGCCGGTGGCGTGGCGGCGGTACGCAAATCGTTCCGGCTCGCGCCATGGACCATCCTCGGTGGTGGGCTCACGATCTCCGCCCTCACCGCGCTGGTGCCGCTCGCCACTGGCAACTCGCTGCTCGAGCATGCCGGCATCGCGTGGGATCTCGGGCCGCTCGGAACCATGAAGGCCACCTCGGCGCTGCCGTTCGACATCGGTGTCTATCTCGTGGTCGTCGGCCTGGTGCTGATGGCCTACGAAGCGTTCGGCGACGAACACGCGCCCGAGACGTCCGAGTTGCCAGAAGCGGTGACGTCATGACGATCCTGATCGCCGCACTCTCCGGGCTGTTGTTCGCCTGCGGATCGTGGCTGCTGATGCAACGGCGCCTCTCGCGCATCATCATCGGTGTTGGCCTGCTCGGCCACGGCGCCAATCTGCTGTTGATCACATCGGGCGGCACCGGCGGGCGCCCGCCGATCATCGATGGTTCGCCACTGAGCGACTACGCCGACCCGCTCCCCCAGGCGCTGGCCCTCACGGCGATCGTGATCACGTTCGGCATCACCGCGTTCCTGCTGGCCCTCGGCTACCGCAGCTGGCAACTTACGGGCGACGACCAGGTCGAAGACGACGTTGAGGACCGCATGATCGAGCGCTGGGAAGCCGACCACGCCGAGTCCGAGCATCCCGACTTCGATCCCGACGCCGAGCTTCCATCCGATCTGGCGAGCAACCAGGCGGATCAGCCATGAGATCGCTCGTCCCACTGCCGCTGGCAATCCCGCTGATCGCCGCTGCGCTGTCGATCCTGGTCGGCCGGTGGCGCAACGTTCAGCGCATCATCAGCATCGCCGCCCTCACGGCCGTACTGGGCATCAGCGTTGCGCTGCTCGTCGGGGCCGACGACGACGGGTTCGTCGTGCACCGGTCAGGTGGATGGTCGGCCCCGCTCGGCATCACGCTGGTCGTCGACCGGCTCGCCGGGTTGATGCTGGTGGTGTCGTCGCTGGTGTTGCTGGCCGTGATGATCTACGCCATCGGGCAGGCCGGACAAGAGCGCCAGCGGGTCGTGTTCCACCCCGTCTACCTCGTGTTGGCGACCGGCGTCTCCGCCAGTTTCCTGACCGCCGACCTGTTCAACTTGTTCGTCGCCTTCGAGATGATGCTCGCCGCCAGCTACGTGTTGATCACGATCGGTGGTCGCCCCGACCAGGTCCGCTCGGGCATGAGCTATGTCGTGATCAGCCTCGTCGCCTCGACGCTGTTCATCACGGTGTTGGCGCTGCTGTACGCCAGCACAGGTACCGTCAACATGGCCGATCTCAGCGTTCGCCTGGCCGAGCTCGACGGTGGTATCCGAGCAGCGTTCGCGCTGGCCCTGCTGGTGGTGTTCGGAATCAAGGCCGGCCTGTTTCCGCTGTTCTTCTGGTTGCCCGACAGCTACCCCACGGCACCCGGCCCGGTCACGGCGATCTTTGCTGGGCTGCTGACCAAGGTCGGGGTTTACGCCATCATTCGCACGCAGACGCTGCTGTTCGACGCCCCCGACTGGATGGGCACCGTGCTGATCGTGGTGGCCGTGCTGACGATGACGATCGGCGTACTGGGCGCGATCGCCCAGGACGACATGAAACGGATCCTGGCGTTCCACATCATCAGCCAGATCGGATACATGATCTTCGGGCTCGGCCTGTTCACGGTGGCCGGGTTGGCCGGCGCGATCTTCTACATCGTGCACCACATCATCGTGAAGACCGCACTCTTCCTCGTAACCGGGCTCGTCGACCGGCGGGCCGGCTCGAGCCGGCTCTCGGAGGTGGGCGGACTGGTTCGTTCTGCACCGGTGCTGGCATTGCTGTTCGCGGTGCCGGCCCTCAGCCTGGCCGGAATCCCACCGTTCTCAGGGTTCCTCGCCAAGTTCGCCCTGGTCGACGCCGGCATCGCCGCTTCGTCGTGGTACGCCGTCGGCATCAGCCTTGCCGTCGGACTGCTCACGCTGTATTCGATGACGAAGATCTGGGCAGGCGTGTTTTGGGGTGAGCCCGATCAACAACCGGTTCGCGAGCCGCAAACCGACGGTGCCCTGGGTGGCCCGATCGGGATGATCGGAGCGACCGCTCTGTTGGCGGCGGCGTCGATCGCAGTCAGCGTGTTCGCCGGTCTGATCTACGACATATCCGAGCGAGCCGGCGCCGATCTGCTGGCTCCCGAACGATACGTCGAAGCGGTGTTGGAGTCTGAAAAATGAGCGCCGTACGTCTCCCCGCGGTGCTGGTGTGGATCGTGATCCTGTGGGTGCTCTTGTGGGGAAATCTCAGCATCGCCAACGTCGTCAGCGGCCTGGTGGTGGCGGTCGTCGTGCTGCTGTTCGCCCGAACTGGCATGGAACGATCCGAGCGTCGCCACCCCGAACACCGTGCCAGGTTGTCACCGATCGCCGCACTCCATTTCCTGAGTTTCTTCCTCTTCAAACTGGTCGAAGCAAATCTCGTGCTGGCGTGGGAGATCGTCACCCCTCGCAACCGCATCAACACCGGCATCGTCGAGGTGCCCCTGCGCACCGAATCGAACTTCGCCACGATGTTGGTCGCCGACGTCATCACCCTGACGCCTGGGTCGCTGGTGATCGAAGCCGAGGGTTCACCCCCGGTTCTCTACGTCCACGTACTGCACCTGCACGATCTCGAGCGCGTTAGGCGAGACCTATTGCGAATCGAAGAGCTTTCTGTGCGCGCCTTTGGGTCACCGGCAGCTCGTTCCCAACTCGCCGGCAGCACGCCATGACCATCGCCGCCTATTGCATCTTGTCGGTCGCCGCCGTGATCTTCATGATCCGGCTCCTGCTCGGCCCGAGCGTTCCCGACCGGGTGATCGCTCTCGATGGGCTACTGATCACGGTCATGTGTGGTGTCCTCGTAGCGGCAGCCGAACAGCGATCGGCGATTGGGCTCGACACCGTGTTGGTTGTGGCACTGCTTGGGTTCATCGCAACCGGCGTCTTGGCCCGGTACGTCGAACAGCGAGGCGGATGATGGATGTGATCGGGGGCATCGTGTTGGTGACCGGCGCACTTTTCGTGCTGCTCGCCGCGATCGGGACACTGCGGTTCGACGAGGTGTACGCCAGGATGCATGCAGCCGCCAAGGGGCCGGCGCTCGGCGTGTTGCTGACCGGCATCGGCACGGCATTGATAATCCGGTCAGTGCAGTCGATGGCCGCCGTGATTTTGGTGATCGTGCTCCAGCTCCTGACGGGCTCGATCGGATCGCACATGCTGGGTCGCTCTGTCTACCGAGCGATGCGCCCGCCGCTCGACGGCCCCGACGAACTCGACCAACGAGAACACCACACCTGATCGGCGGCTGACCCTCGCCGATCGGCCACCAGCGGCTCGCCGCCCAATGCCAAGGTGCTACCGCGGCGAGGGCCGGCACTGCACCGGCCCACCCACTCCAAGTGCCAACAGTAGGGCAGCGGCGCGACGGTCCGGTCAGTACCACATGTCTGGCATCGAGGCCTTTTTGCGGCCGATGTAATCGAGCAGCGCCTCATCAATTGCCTCGTCGAGGGGTGGAGCCTGATAGCTGGCAAGCGTCTCGGCAACCCGTTTGGCAGCCCGTTGTTCGGTGCTCGATTCACCCGCATCGCGCCACTGCTCGAAGCTGTTGTTATCGGCGGTGACGCTGTCGTAGAAGGCCGTCTCGTAGTGGCGCAGGGTGTGCTGCGATCCGAAGAAGTGTTTGCCGGGACCAACCTCGTGAAATCCGTCGATCGCAAACTCGTCGTCCTCGAGCGACACTCCCTCGAGATAGCGGTGCAGTGCGCCACAGAAGTCGACGTCCATCATGAACTTCTCGTACCCCATCGACAACCCGCCCTCCAGCCAACCGGCCGAGTGCAGGATGAAGTTCGCACCACACAGGATCGCCGACATCATCGACATCGTCGACTCGGCCATAGCTTGGCCATCGGGGACCTTCGACGACGTGAAGGCGCCTGCGCACCGCAGCGGCAACCCGACCCGCCGAGCCAGTTGGCCCACGGCCAGCGAGCCGACCGCTGGTTCGGGTGTACCAAAGGTGGGCGAACCCGACCGCAGCGCCATCGACGACAGGAAGTTGCCGTAGACCACGGGACAACCCGGTCGGATCAGCTGTGCCAAGGCGACGCCGACCAATGTCTCGGCGTGGGCCTGGGCGATGTCACCGGCGAGGGTGACGGGCCCCATCGCCCCGCCCAGGATGAACGGCACGATCACCGGCGCCTGGTTGGCCTCCGCATAGGCCCGGATCGCACCGGTCATGGCGTTGTCCCACACCAGTGGCGAATTGACGTTGACGTTGCCGAGGATCACGCAGTGCTCGTCGGTGAACTCGGCACCAAACAGGATTCGCGCCATTTCGACCGAGTCACGCGCCCGCTCGGGGATCGTGACCGAACCCATGAATGCCTGATCGTTGTACTTGATATGGCTGTACACCATGTCGAGGTGGCGTTTGTTGACGGGCACGTCGACGGGTTCGCAGATCGTGCCGCCGCTGTGGTGCAGCCACGGTGTCGAATGGGTGAGCTTGATGAAGTTGCGAAAGTCCTCGAGCGAGGCGTAACGACGACCACCGGCCAGATCCCGCACGAACGGCGAGCCGTAGGCGGGTGCCATGACCACGTTGTGGCCACCGATCACCACCGACTTGTCTGGATTGCGGGCGTGCTGGGTGAATTCGCGCGGCGCCGTCTTCACCAGTTGGCGCACATGGCCGGGCTCGAACCGCACCCGGGTGCCGTCGATCGAGGCGCCCGCTGAACGAAACTCCTCACGGTCCTGCTCCTCGTTGATGTCGATCCCGATCTCGGCCAGGATCTGGTCGGCCTTGGCTTCGATCAGATCGAGGCCGTCAGGTGTGATCAGGTCGTACGGCATCAGCTTGCGGCGGATGAACGCTGGCCCCGATGGACCCGAGTCGGTACCAGTGCGTTCTTCTACCCGGGCTGCTCGCCCGCCCCCACGTCGCGCCATCGCTGCCCCTCTGCTGTCGTCGTAATTGTCGTGGTAATTGTTGTCGTAGTCGCCGTGTTAGTTGGCGTATCAGCCCATAACGGTGCCGGACGTGATTGCCTTCTCGCGACGGCGCGAAAAGGCCCCGAGATTAATCATCTGACCGGTGTGTTCCCCAGCAAACTGCACCGGCTCGGCGTCGTGGTCGTGCCCGCCCATCGTGGCGTCGATGATCGCCCGCATGTACTGACCGGCGATCGGCGCGTTCTTGAACTGGTTGCCGCTGGTGCCACAGGCCATGAAGAATCCGTACAGGTTGGAGCGATCGTAGATCGGTACCCAGTCGTCGGAGGCGTCGTACAGCGCAGCCAGCCCGACCGGCTGGGACGGTACCCCGAACTCTGGAACACGCCTGGCGACGCGCATCATGGCGGTTTCCCACACCTCGACGGTCGGGTACTCAGAGTTTGTGTCGGGGTCGTCGATCCAGTGCAGCTCATCACACTCGGGCTCAGACCCTCCGATCAATAGGGTGCCACCGATCTGAGGACGGAAGTATTGACCAACGTCGAGATCGCTCACAAACGGCGCACCGTCCTCCAGCCGTAGCCCGACCGGCGCGTGAGCCGTAAACACCTCCTGGCGGAGGGCGCGATGGCCGATCGTCATGTCGTCGGTGACACCGGCCATGGTGTTGATGATGCTCGAATGCGGTCCACCGACATTGACGACCACGGGCGCAGTGAGCGACTCGCCCGATGCCAGTGTGACGCCGCTGACCGCATTGTCGGCTTGATTTATCGATACGACCTCTGAGCGAAACCGAAACTCTGCTCCATGTTGCCGCGCCGCATACGCGAGGTTCTTGGCCGACAGCATCGGGTCGTCGATGAACCCGCAGTTCGGACTGTACAAGGCCGTCAGCTCACCGATCGCCTCGTCGGCGAAGGCCGGATCATCGATCAGCTTGGGAGGGTAGTACTTACCAACGTCGAGCACCGGGAACCGCTGGCGGAGTGCCGCCGCGTCGAGATCCTCGTACGGGATGTCGAACTCGTCCCACCATGGCGTGATCGCCGTGCCGTCATAGCCAGTTGTTCGCAGGATCAGATTGCCGCACTCGACGAACCGGGCCATCCCGTCGGGGTCGACCGTGCCGAGGTGGCGTTCCCAGTCGAACCACATCTGGGCCGCCTCCCAGGCGGTAAGGATCGCATCGCGAGTCGAGTAGCTGTAACGGATGATCGACGACGAGGCGCTGGTCGACCCAGCACCAGCACCGAGGCCTTTGTCGACCACGACCACCTGCCGCCCGCCGCGCGCCAGCTCGAGAGCCACCGAGGATCCGATCACCCCGGCCCCGATTACGATCGCGTCGACTGATTGCTCCACATCGTTCTCCTTCACTTAACTCGCGAAAGCATCACTGTCCGGTCGCCACGCCGGCGATGGCTTCCTGCCACGCCCGAGTATCGGCCACGGCATTGAATGTAAACGAATGCAATGCCTCGATGCCAAGGCCCTTCGCATCTTCGGCAAACGCGGCGACCATGTCGGTCGGGTCGAAGCCGCCGGGGGCCATCAGGTGCATCACGGTCGAACGGTTCTTGGCGAGGAACCGCATCGATGTGCCGATACCCAACCTGGTGCCCACCGTCATCAGACGCGTGCGGTCGACCACACCAGGCAGGCCGAGTCGAATCGGCAGCGTCAATCCGCTCGCCCGCTCGGCGTTGATCCATCGACGGATCGTGGCATCGTCGAGACACATCTGCGTCGAGACCCAGCCACCGACACCCGCCTTGGCCAGCAACGTCTGCTTGGCGTGCAGATGGCTGCTGACCTCGTCGTCGTCCATCATTCCGTGGCCGTCGGGATACCCGGCGATGCCCACCCGCTGAACGCCAGAATCGGAGGCCAGCAGGTCGCGGATGAACGGCAGCGCGCCCTCGTACGGTCCGACCGGCTCGGGAGCGTCACCGGCGATGACGAACAGCTCAGAAATCTCGTATTGGCGCAGCCATGCCGCCAACTGGGCGACCTGTTCGGGCCCCTCGACCAACCTGGCAGCTACGTGCGGAACCGGATGATGACCGAGCTCGATCAGGCGCTCGACATACTCCAAGGTGGCAACGATCCCCTTGACGGGCGAGCACGTGACCGACACATGGGCGTGCAAGGGAAGATCTTCGATCGCCTGCTCGATCGACTTCATCGGGATGATCTCGTACTGCATGTCAGCGACCAGGCCGCGCATCGCAGGCGAGATCGCTCGCTCGGGCGCCGACTCGGCGGCCTTTCGCATCTTCTTCAACAGATTCAACATGTTTGGTCTCCTGGTTATCGTCTCAGGTCAGGCGAACGTATCTGGCAGTTCGATCTTGCGGCGAGCGACATAGTCACACAGTTCGGCATCGACGCCATCGTCGATGGCCGGCGCCTCGTACGACGCAAGCTGCTCTTTCCAGATCTTGTTGGCGCGCTGGGCGGCGTCGAGGGCGCCGTCGTCAAGCCATTGTTCGTAGCTGTTGTTGTCAGCGGTGTTCGAGCGGTAGAACGCCGACTCGAAATTGGCGAGCGTGTGGGCGGTTCCGAGGAAGTGCATACCCGGCTCGTGCTCGACGATCGCATCGAGCGCTTGCCCGTTCTCGCTGAGGTCGATCCCCTTGACAAAGGTCGACATGGCGCCGAGCTGGTCGCAGTCCAGCACGAACTTCTCATAGCCGATCGCCAACCCACCTTCCAGCCAGCCGGCGGCGTGAAGCACGAAATTGACGCCTCCGAGCACCGTGGGTTGCAGCGTCGACGACGACTCGTAGGCAGCCTGGGCGTCGGGCAGCTTCGAGGCGCACAATGAGCCACCCGACCGAAACGGCACACCGAGCCTGCGAGCCAGTTGACCCATCGTGTACAACACCATCGCCGGCTCGGGCGTGCCGAACGTAGGCGCCCCGCTCTGCATCGACATCGAACTCGCAAATGATCCGAGGATCACGGGAGCGCCCGGACGCACGAGCTGGCAGAACGCCATGCCGGCCAACGCCTCGGCCAGGCTTTGGGCAGCCACGCCGGCCGACGTCACGGGGGCCATCGCTCCGGCGAGGATGAACGGCGTCATGATGCAGGCCTGGTTGTGGGTGGCATACACCTCGGCCGCCTCTAGCATCGTCGCGTCCCAGACGAGCGGAGACGAGGCGTTGATCAGGCTCGTCAAGACGGTGCGGTCCTGCAGGTCGCCGCCGAATGCGATTCGGGCCATCTCGACCGAATCGAAGGCGCGTTCGCCGGCGGTGACCGAGCCCATCAACGGCTTATCGCTGTAGCGCAGATGGCTATACAACATGTCGAGGTGACGCTTGCTGACCGGTACGTCGACGGGTTCGCAGACCGTGCCGCCGCTGTGGTGCAGGTATGGCGACATGTACGTGAGCTTGACGAAGTTCTCAAAATCGACGAGCGTGGCATATCGACGTCCGGCGTCGATGTCGTGCACAAACGGCGACCCGTAGTTGGGGGCAAACACGGTCGCATCGCCACCGATCTGCACGTTGCGGTCGCTATTGCGGCCGTGTTGGGTGTAGATCGCTGGTGCAGTGGCCTGCACGATCTGGCGGCACATCCCGCGCGGGAAACGGACCCGAGTGCCCTCGACGTCTGCTCCGGCGTTGCGAAAACGCTCGATCGCCGAGGGGTAATCGCGGATCTCGACGCCGACAGTTTCGAGGATCGTGTCGGCGTTGTGCTCGAGCATCTCGAGCCCCTCGTCGTTGACGAGTTCGAATGGCTTGATCGTGCGGGTCAAGAAGGCCACCGCTGATGTGTCGGCGGCGGTGCGCAACGTGTGTCGAGCTTGGCGGCCTCCGGCACGCCGGCCTCGGTGTTCTGGTTCTGGATCGGCGTCGGTCATTCGTTTGTCCCCTTACGTCGTCGGCGGGTGCGCCCACCGGTCTCGGTTCGTTCCTGCGGGGCCGGAAGCGTGACGAGATTGGCCAGATTTGGCGCCGGAGCGGTGGCGTGCGGCAATGCCATCGCCGCAACAAACAGCTCTTGGAATCGTGGCTCGGTCGCTGTTTCGATCTTCATCACGTCGCGAACGGCCTGTTCCATCTCGGCCCGCAAGGCTCGCGACAACAATGCTTGCACGGCACCAGTACCGGCGGAGTTGCCAACCGCCCGCACGCTTGACAACGGGCAATCAGGCACGAGCCCGAGCACCATCGCATGCAGCGGGTCGATGTGGGCGCCAAACGCTCCTGCCAGACGGACCTCACCGATCGGTGGGTTTCCGGCATGTTCGACCAGCAGGTCGATGCCCGCCCGCAGCGCCGCCTTGGCAAGTTGGATCGCACGGATGTCGTTCTGCGTGACAGCGATCCTGCCGGCGCCGTCACCCCACAGTACGTACGAGAATGTGCGGCCGTCCTCGACGATGCGCGGCGAGCGAGTTGCGAGCTCGCCGCGGATCACACCGTCCCGGTCGATCACACTCGCCAAATACATTTCGGCGACGACGTCGATAATGCCAGAACCACAGATGCCGGAGATGTCGAGACCTTTCGTGGCCTCGTCAAACGTCGGATCGTCTGACCACACGTCGGCGCCGATCACCTTGATGCGCGGTTCGAGCGTTGCCGGGTCGATCCGCACGCCCTCGATCGCACCAGCCGTGGCGCGTTGGCCCGAGCTGATCTGGGCCCCCTCGAAAGCCGGGCCGGTTGGACTGGAGGCGGCGAACTGCCGGGTGCGGTCGCCAAGCACGATCTCAGCATTCGTTCCGATGTCGACCAGCAACTGCATCGTCTCCGAGCGATGTGGCCCCTCGGCCAGGATCGCGGCTGCGGTGTCGGCACCGACATGGCCGGCGATGCACGGGCCGACCCAACAGCGGGCGTTGGGCAGCGCCAGATCGAGCTGAACTGCTTGGACGATGACCGCCTCGTTGGTCGCCAGCGTGAAAGGAGCTTGCCCAAGCGGTGTCGGGTCGATACCGAGCACGATGTGATGCATGATCGGGTTGCCGACGATGACAATCTCGAGCACCCGGTCACGGTGAGCGCCGATCTGTTCGACCAACTCACCGATCAGTTCGTCGAGCGCCCCGCGGATCGTTTGAGTCAGCTCGACCTCGCCGCCAGGGTTCATCATCACGTACGACACCCGGCTCATCAGGTCTTCACCGAACTTGATTTGCGGGTTCATCCGGCCGGCGCTGGCCAGCACCTCGCCGGTGGTGAGATCGCACAAGTGGCCGGCAACCGTGGTCGACCCGACATCCACCGCGACGCCGTACGCGGCATCTGCAAAGCCGGGCCAGGCGGCAACGATCTGGTTGCGCTCGTCGATTGCAACAGTCACGGCGCCATTGCCACGATCGATCGCAGGCTGTATTGAAGACAGCACGGAGAACGGGGTGGTCGGCCGAGTTTTGCTGTGCTGCTCTTGGACTGCGCTGGCCAATGTGCCGCTCGCTGTCGACTCGTCACCCAGCTCAGCCTTGGCCACCTCGACATACCACAGAGCGAACGACGGATCGACCACGATCGGTGGCAGGTCGAGATCCTTGCGGACCACCTGGCGATGACGCTGGCTGGCAGGTGGGATGTCAACGACGACATCGCCCACAACGGTCGCCGCACACCCAAGACGATGTCCGTCCAGCAGCGGTCGGTTACCCCGGTAGTCGGTTTCGATCGAAGCATTTGGGCCCAGCGCACCGGAGCCAACCGTGATCCCCCACTTGGCAAAAGAGCCAAGCGCTGGAGCGACCTGGCAGCGGCCGCAGATGCCACGCCCACCACAGACCGTGTCGAGGTCGGCACCCATGCGGCGCGCCGCCTCGAGCACTGTCGTGCCGTGCTCGACGTTACCGCTCAGTCCCGATGGCGTAAAGACGATCCGGTGATCGCCCACGGGATCACGCAGCCGACCTTCGACGGCGGCCTTCGCGCCCGCCGCGCCCACCCTGACCAGCGGAGGCGTTGGGATCGCGGTTGGCACGGATCCAGGCGGCACAATCGCGATCGGTGCCCATCAGCACGTCTGCCGCCATCACCGCCGACTTCACCTCGGGGTGCATCGGGTTCATGATCGCCGACGTCATCCCCGAGGCGATCGCCATCGACAGAAACGTACCCGTCACTTGTTGCCGGTTCGGCAACCCGAAGCTGACGTTCGAGGCACCACATGTGGTGTTGACCTTGAGCTCCTCACGCAGGCGGCGCAACAGAGCAAACGCCTGCTGACCAGCGGTGCCCATCGCCCCGATCGGCATCACGAGAGGGTCGACCACGATGTCGCTGGCAGGAATCCCGTAGTCGGCGGCGCGGTGCACGATCTTCTGGGCCACGGCGAAGCGCACGTTCGGGTCTTCGGAAATACCGGTTTCGTCATTCGAGATCGCCACCACGGCGGCGCCATACCTGGCGACCAGCGGCAGTACCCGTTCGAGCACCTCGTCCTCGCCGGTGACCGAGTTGACCAGCGGCTTGCCCTGATAGACCGCAAGCCCGGCCTCGAGCGCCTCGATGATCGACGAGTCGATCGAGAGCGGCACATTGGTGATGCTCTGAACAAGCTGCACGGCGCGGGCCATCAACGCCGGCTCGTCGGCGAGCGGGATGCCTGCATTGATGTCGAGCATGTGAGCGCCGGCCTCGACTTGGGCGATGGCGTCGGCCTCGACACGGCTGAAATCGCCGCTCAGCATCTCCGCCGCGAGCAGCTTGCGGCCCGTGGGGTTGATCCGTTCGCCAATCATCACGAACGGCCGACCGAAGCCGATCACGACTTCCTTGGTCGCCGAACTCAAACGCGTCTCAACCATGATTTTCCTCCATCTTGATCTGTTCCACGTCGACGTTGATCTGTTCCAGGTCGACCTTGATTTCTTCGAGTTCTTCGAGTGCCAACAGCGCCGACCGATCAGGATCGGCATCGTCGATGTCGGCAATCAAGCCACCCGCGAACGCCAGCTTGCCTAGGTACTGGCGCGAGAACTCGAGTTCGATTCTGCTCGCCTCGGCCTCGGCGGCGGCGGCGAAATCTTCATTACAGGCAGCTCCGACACGGTGCCACTGAGCGATGTCGTCCTCAGCCGTGTAGATGTTGGCCTTGCGCTTGGCACGGTCGATCGCTCGCTGAAACTTGGCCGACAGCACGACCTGGTGCCGGTCGCGGCCCGACTGCCCATTCACTTGGGCAGGAATGTCGCGCCAATAGATCGTGACCACGCTAGGGCTGGCACCACCGCGACGAGCCATCAGATTGTCACCCTTTCGACCATCGCCGCCGACGACAGTGCGACACGAACCGGCCGGGCAAACGGCTCGAGACCGGTGCGCTCGTGAACGAACTCGAGGCCGAGCAACTCGGCGGCCGCTCGGCCGGCAGCTACAACGGCCGGATCATCGTTCTGCGACAGCAGCACCACTCGGCGATAGTTGGCGAAGTACATGTCGCGAAGCTCAGGGTGTTGTCCGATGCCGAGCCCCTCCCAGATCAGAGCCGTGAAGTGCTTGGCGAGAAAGTCGGTGAGGTAGAAAGTGCCGAACTCTTCTTCGTGCAGGGCGCCGAACCTGGCGGAGCCCGCGAAGAACTCGTAACAGTGGCTGCCGGGTAGCCGCGTGATCGGCCGCTCGCTGCGCTCGATGAAGGCATCGAGGATCCCCCCCGTGCCGCAATCGGCGTACCCCAGGAAGATCTGACGATCTGGATCGACGCCGACCAGACGGGCCTCGATCTCTGGCACGATCCGATCGGGGTGATTGTGCAGCGGCGCGGGTAGATAGACGACCTCGACAGCGTCGCCGAGACCCTCTTGATCGAGGACCGCGCGAAGCTCGCGAACAAGCGCCCCACACGCCAGCACGAGCGGCTTGCTCACTGGACCGAGGGCCCGGCGGGTTCGGCGTTGCGTAGTCCACGGCGAGCAGACACGAGTTCCTTCGCAGTTTCGGCTGCTACCGCCGCGTCGCGACAGTAGGCGTCGGCACCGACGGCATCACCGAACTCTTGGTTGAGCGGTGCGCCGCCGACCAGCACGATGTACTTATCGCGCAACTGCTTCTCCTTCAGGGTGTCGACGACCACCTTCATGTACGGCATCGTGGTGGTCAGCAATGCCGACATGCCGAGGATGTCAGGCTGGTGCTCTGCAAGCGCGGCGAGGTACTTATCGACGTCGCAGTTGATACCAAGATCGATCACCTCGAAGCCGGCGCCTTCCATCATCATCGCCGTCAAGTTCTTGCCGATGTCGTGGATATCGCCCTTGACGGTACCGATCACGATCTTGCCGACCGACTCGGCGCCGGTTTCTGCGAGCAGCGGACGCAATAGTTCCATCCCCGCCTTCATGGCGTTGGCGGCAAGCAGCACCTCGGGAACAAACAAGATGCCGTCGCGAAAGTCGATGCCGACGATCCGCATCCCTTCGACCAGCGCCTGGTTGAGTACCCGGTCGGGACCCCAGTTGCGGTCGAGCAGGATCGTGGTCCCCTCGACGATCTCGTCGGCCATGCCGTCATAGAGGTCGTCGTGCATCTGCTTGATCAGCTCGTCGTCAGGCAGGGTGGCGAGGTCGATGTCATCGTATTCGTCGTCACTCACGATGTTCCCCCATGAGATACAGCCGGGGAATCCAACCGAATATCCTCGGCAGATTCAGGTTTCCATGATGCGGAACGTATCCGCATTGTGGAACAGAGTATCACGATGGCTTGTCGTTGTCACTGCCCAAACACCGAATTCCAGTCACACGAGTGCGCAACCCCTAAAAAACAGCGATGAAAACATCAGGTGCCGAAACGTACGCGATGTCGACCGTCCAACCGCTCCGATATCCGCTGGGCGGTCTCGACCACCGATGCGGCCACCGACGCCGCGCCACCGGGGGTTGGAAAACGATACGACGGGCCGTGGGCGTGAACCGCCCCGATCGCCATGCCGGCCGGGTTGAAGATCGGAGCGGCGACCGAGTTGAGCCCCTCGGACATCTCCTCGTACACCCAGGCGAATCCGGCCCTCCGAATCTCATCGAGCCGACGAGAGATCAACGCCGGATCGGTGATCGAGGCCTCGGTCCAGGCCTCGAGCGGCTGGGACACGAAGGCAGTTCGAACGTCTTCAGGGGCGTACGCCATCAGCACCAGTCCGGATGACACAACGTGAGCGTCGACACTTTCTCCTGTCCAATCGCGGACTTGCACCTCATGGTTGCTGTCGACTTGGTCGAGGTAGTACACCTGACCGCCATCGAGCACTCCGAGACCCGCCGCCTCGTCGATCTGCTCGACCAATTCGACAAGGTGGGGATGCACCAGCGACACGAGATTGCGGCCAGGACTCGCAGATGCTGACAACTCGATGATCAGTTCACCCAGCCCGTACACGCCGAGAACCTCACTTCGTTCGACGGCGCCGAGCTCGACCAGAGTGCCCAACAGGCGTGACACGGTGCTCTTGGGCAGCTCGGTTCGCTCCGCGATTTCTGACACGCCAGCAGCGCCGCTGGCAAGACATTGCAGCACCGCGAAGGCCCGATCGACCGATTGCACCGTTGGCATCGCCTTAACTCCTCCGACATTCGGCATTCCACAATGCGGAACGATTCAACAGTAATGTACTGAATCCACGATCGAAAAGCGGATAGTGTCCCGCATCGTGAACACGGTGCCAGCCGTCAACGACGAGGGATCAACCGAGCGCCTAGCACCAGCGCAGCCTGACGCGGGCGATCTCGTTCCCGACACCGGCGGCCCGATCACCAACTCGCTGGCGTGGGCGACCTGGGCGCTGTTCGTCGGGCTCGGGTTGATGCTCAGTGGAGCCGGTCTGTTCGCGACCATCATCGGCATTCGCGCCGAGATCGAGGGCTTTCCGACCTTGGCGATCGGCCTCGTGACCGCCTCCTACTATCTCGGCTTCCTGGTCGGGTCGCGGGTGGCGTTGGCGGCGCTCGGATCGGTTGGTCACATCCGGGTCTACGCAGCTTTGGCATCGATCATGGCGGCCACCATTCTGCTGGGTGGAATGGTGGTCAATCCGTGGGTGTGGGTTGCGGTGCGCCTGGTCGCCGGTGCCTGCCTGGCCGGGCAGTACGTCGTCGCCGAGTCATGGCTGAACCATCTCGTCACGAATGCCAACCGCGGCCGAATCCTCAGCCTGTACTCGATGGTCACGATCGTCGCCTATGGCGTCGGGCAGGTCAGCATCGGGCTGATCGACCCCACGACGCTGACCGCGTTCGGCATCGCAGCGATCGTTATCTCCCTGGCTGTCAGCCCGGTCGCGCTCTCCGCAGAGGCCGCTCCCCCGATCACCTCGGTACCGACGAGGATGTCGCTGCGCGAGCTGCGCTCGATCGCTCCAACCGGTGTCGTCACTTCGGTACTGGTCGGAATCGCCCACGGCTCATTTCTCGGGCTGGCCGCCGTGTACGCCACCCGTGCAGGCCTCTCGAAGGGCGAGATCGGCGTCTTCGTCGCCCTGCCAACCGTCGGCAGCCTGCTGCTCACCGTCCCGATCTCTGCCGCCTCCGACGACATCGACCGACGAGCGGTTGGCGCTCTCGCTGCCTTTTTCGCCGCCGGTGCCGGCCTGCTTCTGGTCGTCGCCGAGGTTGGCGGGTGGGCGAGTATGGCGGCGATGGTGCTGATCGGGGGCACCACGTTCCCGTTGTATTCGATCGCCGGCGCCTACACAAATGATTGGGTTCCCGCAGAGAAGTTGACGGCCGCAGCGTCGCAGCTCGTAGTACTTTTCGGCGCCGGTGCCTTCGTCGGCCCGTTCCTGGCGTCGATCGTGATGCGCTCGGTCGGCAACAGTGGGTTCGCGTGGACCGTGGTCGGTGTCCATCTCGCGATCGGCACCTTCCTCGTCGTGCGGATCCTTCAGTGGCGCTCACCGATCCGAGCCAAGCCCTGGAATGAGATCTCCCTCGCCGGCCGGGCGTTCTATCTACCAGCCACCGCTGTCGGCATGGGCCGTCGCATCCGAGCCACCCGCAACCGCCGCGTGCCGCTGCCCGGCTCGGACGACGTGACAGCTGGTTCTCGGCGCCCGACGTAGCGCCCGATCATCGCCACGCCCACACATGTTGCGCCGTCATCAGATCGAGATGACCGCCGCCGCCGTTCTCGAACATCGTGATCACATCGACGCCGGACCGTCCCGGATGCTCGCCCCGGCAGAGCTGGAACAGATCGGCTCGCACCGCGTCGGCGCCGATCGTGCCGGCGACCGTTGGTATGACGAGGTCGCCGCTCTCGTGGACCGCCGCCTCCCTGGAGTCGACGAAGATCTCGGCGCGACGGACGACATCGTCGTCGACCTCGCGGTGATCAGGCAAGAACGCGCCGACGCAGTCGACGTGGGTGCCCGGACCCAGCAGTGCACCCTTGATCAGCGAGTCGCGGCTCATGGTTGCGGTCGAAATGATGTCCGCACTGTTCACCGCGGCGTCGAGATCGTCGACCACCGCGTCGGCGACGCCTGCGTCGACGAGTGCGTCGGCCTTGTGTGGGGTCCGGTTCCAGATCAGCACGCGGTCGATCGAGGGGCGGACCGCCCGATGAGCGGCGATCAGGTGCGGCGCAAGGCCACCGGCACCGACCATCAGCAGCGTCCGGCTGTCGTTCCGCGACAGCAGCTTCGAGCCGAGCGCCGAGTCGCTCGCCGTTTTGCGGTAGGTCAGCTCGGTGCCGTCGATCATCGCCAGCATCCCGCCGGTCTCGCCGTCGAACAACAACACCACTGCCTGCACGGAAGGGAGCCCGGCGAGTGGGTTGTCGGGAAAGACCGTGACCAGCTTGATGCCGATCGCTCCCCCGCCGTCGCCGCTGGTCTGCCATGCGGGCAACGCCATGAATCGACGCGAGTCGCCCTCGGGGCCGTAGACGATCCGCTCGCAGGCCGCGATCGGCTCGCCGTGTGCCGCTTCGAAGGTGGCCACTAGGTCGGCGTACGGGGCTCGTCGCGCCACCTCGTCTGCGTCGATGATCGCAACGTCGTGGAGGTTGGTCATTCCGGTCGACCAGATTTCCCGAGACACATCACATCACCCATGCGGAGCCGATTCTCGCACGGATCGACGATGAATGGGCAAGCCGCCCGAGCCGCTGCGAGACGCTGCGAGACGGTGCGAGACGGTGCGAGACGGTGCGAAAGAATTTCTGAGATTTGTTTGGTGGCCGGAGAGCTGTCTCGTGAAGCCCGTATCGGTGCTCGGGATAGGCCCGGTAGCGGACCGTGTCGCCGGATTACAGCTGCCCGGGCGCGCCCTGTGAGCGGTGCTCCGGCACCCCTCACAGCAACCGCCGATCACCACACAAACGATCGCATCACCCCAGTTCACAGACTTGTCATCGAACATTTGTTTGCTAGAATAATGAACATGTTCAACGACCTCCGCGAAGCTTTGAACAAGCTCCCCGACGGGGCGCTCGACAACCGGATCCGCCAGATCGCCCTGCAACGCCGCCAACTCGACGCCGAGTTCGCCGCAGCCATCCGAGTCGCCGACCGCCGCCAACTCGGCGCCCTCGACGGACACCGCACAATCAACTCGTACCTGCGAGCAACACTCAACTGTTCGAACACCCGAGCCAGCCGGCTCCGATCCCAAGCGCAAGCCGTCGACGACATCGACGGGCTCGGCAACGCATGGCTCACCGGACGGATCGGCACCTCACAAGTCACCCGTTTCGCCGTGCTCAACAACAACCGACGCGTACGCGACCGGCTACCCGAGTTCGCCCCGCTCCTACTCGACAACGCCGAACAACTGTCATACAGCGAGTTCTCACAATGCGTCGACCGGTTCGTCGCCCACGCCGACCAAGACGGTGCACACGACGCCCGCGACGACGCGATCAAACATGGCGACGCCCACATCGCACACGTCGGAGGCATGATCGACATCACCGCCCACGGCGGCGACGGGCTCACCACCCAAGAACTGATCACGATCCATCAACGCTTCACCCAAGCCGAATACCACACCGACCTCGAAACACGCCGCGCTCAGCACGGCGACACCGCCGAACAACACCCACTCCCACGCACCACCGCCCAACGCCGCTTCGACGCCCTGGTAACGATCTTCAAGCGGGCAGCCGGCGCCGAAAACCTTGGGTCAACCAGCGACCCGCTCGTCAACATCGTGATCGACGCCAACACATGGGCACAGATACTCACCGCATCCGGGCTCACCCCGACCACCACACTCGATGGTCGACCCGTCGACCCGTTCACCGGTCTCACCCAACCAAACGACCTACTCAACGAACTCACCAGATCACCGAAATCGTTGACCAACCTGCACTGTCAAACGACCAGCGGAGTGGTTTTGCACCCCCACGACGTGCTACGCGCAGCACTCGCCGGACACATACGCCGCGTCATCATCGACACCGCCGGGGTCACGATCAACATGGGACGCCGCCGCCGACTCTTCGACGGCCCCGCACGTGAAGCCGCCCGGATTCTGATACTGCGATGCGAACACCCAGGCTGCGAACTACCCGCCGACCACTGCGACATCGACCACGCCAACGAATGGGCCAACGGCCGACAAACCAACCAACACAACTCAAGGATCCGCTGCAGCACCCACAACACCGACAAAACCAAACACCAATGGCAATCAAAACGAGCCACCAACGGCCGCACCTACACCATCCGAACCAACGGCACAATCATGCTCCCCATCGGAACCACACCACCAACATTCCCCCACGACCCCGACCACCCCGACGACATCGACCACCTCACCAAACTCGCACGACAACGAACCGCCGCCCTACGCGCCGCATGAACAAACCCAGACCCGCTCTCACCCACACCGACACCGCAGTCGTCACCAGTCCCGGTGATGGTGATGAACCGGTCTCGGTCGACCCTCCACCTCCGCAGGCCGCGATCACGAGGCCGCCGGCGGCGAGCGCGGCCAGCCCTCGTCGCGGCACAGCAACGGCGTCTGTTCCGATCGTCCGTGTACGCATCGGTACTGTCTAGCCATTCCACTACGCCGCTCGTGACGGAGCGTCGCCAAAGCGTCAATCCAGTTGGTCTCAGATGTCCTCACCGGCCGGGGCGACTTAGCGCGTGAACCGCCAATGCCTGGTAAGCCAAGCAACGCGTCCTCCCAACCGGCACCAGTGGTCCGGGGGCGACATTGTGACATCTGATGTCACCATTGCTCAGGTGGGCCATCGCCAGTGGCTAGGGATCGAGCGCGTCGATTCGGGACCACCACCGATGCAGGTCGTGCGTAGATGCTGCCGGCTATTGCGGGTCCAACGTGTACAGCACGATCGGCATCGAGACGTTCTTGAGGTTGCGCTCGCCCAGGAGAGTGGCGTTCAGGCCATCCTTGTTCTTGATGTTCTCGTAGACGACGCGTGACAGGCCGATTTCGCCAGGGTCGACCTCGCTCTGAATGCGCGACGCGATGTTGACACCGTCACCATGGACGTCGCCGTCGGCGAGCACAACTTCGCCCATATGAATGCCGATTCGCACCTGAAATCGACCATCATCCAGAACGGCCTGCCGGATCGTCGTGGCGCACGCCACTGCGTTCGAAACCGAGTCAAAGCTGGCGAGCATCCCATCGCCAAGCTTCTTCAGGAGCGTCCCCGAGTGGGACCGCAGGGCGGCGCCGTGAATCGCGTCGTTGGTTTCGATGATTCGCAACGTCGCAGCCTCGTCGTCCCCCATGAGCGAGGTAAACCCCACGATGTCGGAAAACAGAATGGCTGCGAGCTTGCGTTTTTGTGCCTGGTCGACGCGGGCCCGAATCTGCTCGTCGAGGAAGTGGCGTTTCCCCCGGTCGGCATTGCGATGCTCGTCCTTCGACAGGATGTTCTCTTCGAGCACGAAGTCCGTTCGCAGCAAGTTGTCGATGAAGGCGTCGAGCCGGTCGCCGCCCGTCGCCGCGGCGTCACGGACGAAGTGGGTGTCGATGTTGATGCACAACGCCCCCACGAGGCCGTACTCCGGTCTAAAAATCGGAACGGTTGTGCATTTGAACTGACGTGCCCCGATGTCGAGCTCGTAGTTTACCTTGTCTTCGCCGCGCTGTCGGCGGGTCTTGAGGTCGAGCACCAGGTTGGTAGCGCCGCTTCCGGTGCGACGCCCGGTCACTTCGCCGTTCTCGATCGCGACCAGTGATCGCGATGGGTTGACGAGGTTGTGTAGGAGGATCTCGATCCCCGTGTTCGGGAACGATCGTCCGATGTGATGGACGATCCGCACATAGTTCTCGAGGTACACGTCGTTATCGCTCACAACCGCATCGCCGTCGTAGTGGGCGTAAAACTGCTTGTAGCTCTGCAACCAGTCACTCGGGAACGTGTCGCGAACCAAGTT
>CALFRK010000106.1 GCA_937919625.1 uncultured Ilumatobacter sp. | reverse complement strand
TCACCGAACAGCAGGCCGACTGTTTCGCAGGGGCCTGGACCGGGCAGGCGTTCCGAGCAGAGTCACCACTGCTGCGGCTCGGTGACGCAGACGTGCGGGCCGGCTTGTTGGCGATGCTCGAGGTCCGCGATCCGGTTGGCACCGACCAGTTCGTGCCAGGTGGACACGGTTCGGCGTTCGACCGCGTCGGCGCCTTCCAGGAGGGGTTCATCAACGGCCCGGGACGCTGTGCCGAACTGCTCGATCAGCCGCTTCCCCTGATGCCGAACCAGTTCCAACTCCTCGTCGACTTGAAGCGGGAGGGCAACGCCTCGTACGACTGCAGCGATGACACCGACCCCGACTGCTCACCGGCCCCTGAGTTCCTCGCCGAAGACATCAACGACTTCTGGCAGACCGCTCTCGGCACCGACTTCACAGCAGTGACGGCGCTCGCCGTCGATGATCTCGCCCGCTTCTCGTGTGACGGCATGGTCACCCTCACGACCCAGGTGGCGGTGTGCCCCTCCGACCACACGGTTGTGTACGACGAGCCAAAAGCGATCGAGCTCTACCGCGAGTTCGGCGACTTCACGCTCGGATACTTCTACGGCATCGGGTGGGCCGAGCTCGCCCAGCAGGCGCTCGCCAGCCCGCTCACAGGTGAGAGCAGGGCGCTCCTCAACGACTGCTTCACGGGCGCCTGGGTGCGCGACATCACGCCGGATGACCTCGGCAACACCCCTCGGCAGGGCGACCGCGACGGTGATGGCGTGCCCGACACGGTCACGAGCTCACCCGGCGACCTCGACGAGGCAATCAGGATCGCGATTCTGGTCGGCGATGCCGGCATCAATGTCGACGCCGTCGGCAGCCCGTTCGAGAAGATCGACAGCTTCCGCACCGGCGTGTTGGATGGGCTCGCAGCCTGTCAAGCGATGCTCGACAGCTGAACGACACCCCCAGCTACCGATCCGCTACGAACGCTCCTAGAGACCGTCGGACGGTTTGACGGTGGTGCTCGGCGCCTGGGTGGTTGTGGGCGCCACCGAGGTGCTGGTGGAGGTCGTTGTGATGGTCGCCGGCGGTGGGGCCTGTGTGACCGGCGGGGGCACCGTTGTTTCCGGCGCCACGGTCGTCGTGGTGGTGGTCGAGGTAGTCGTCGTGGTGGCGTTGGGATCTGGTCGGTCGAAAGATGGCAGCGACTCGCGTTCGGTCACATCCTCCGGCTCCTTCTCGCCGTTCCAGACAAGAATTCGCTCGCCGATCCTGATCAGCGACTGAAAGTCCTCGGAAATGTGGAGCGGAAGACGGACGCAACCGTGCGATTGGGGTTTGTTGGGCACTTCGAGCGCCCCGTGCACAGCAATCCCATAGTTGAAGTACACGGGGTCATACATGCCTCCGAGCGGGCTGACCCGCTTGCCTTGGACCATACGGCTATAGGTGAATACTCCGCCGGGGGTCTTCGACTCGGCACAGACCGCCTTCGTGACCGGAGGATCGAGCGTTTGGCCGTATTCATCGGTGTCGTAAGTGGCCGTCTCGCAGTACTCCCTGGGCTCACCGTTCTGGTCGAGTTGACCGGTGCTGATGTGCGAAACGAGCACCGGCACATCGGCGTTGAACACGATCAGCACCTGCTCGGGCAGATACACCTCAGTGTGATTGGCCAGACCGGCCGTCGGGCGTCGCGGCTTGATCGTGATCGAGTCCTGCATGCGGTCCCACAACTCGGGTGTCACCTTGCCGGTGGCGTCTTCGCGGGAAACACCCATCACCAGCTTCTCGAATGCCCACACGGCCTGCTTGGTCATCAGCCCATAGATGCCATCGACAGGGCCCGGGTCGAAGGCGAGCTCGTGAAGGCGTTGTTGGACGCGGGCGACGTCGTCGCCAGCCACACCGTCACCAAGCAGGCGATCGAGCGCCACCTTGGTGGCAACCACCTCGGTTTCGACCTGGTTTTCGGGACTGATCGTGACGATTGGATCGGTGACGAGCGGTGCTGCGTCGGTGATCGAGTTCGTGATCGCCGGAACGCTCGCCGCACCTCCACCTCCGCCGCTACTACCACCGGTTATCGCTCCCGCCACCAGGACGGCCGCCAGCAGGCCACCGGCAGCGGCAACGGGCAGCCAGCGAGCGAATTTGTTCTGATGGCGAGGGCGGGCGTTCACGGTGTGGTTTCGAAGTCGCGCAGCGGAATGACGCAGGTGCGATTCACGCTACCAATCCGTAACTCCCCACGATCCGCGATTCTTCCCATTTCTCTCCACGACGTGCTGTCCGATCGGGCGATCAACGAACTTTCTGGATGCCCTCGAGGTCGGAGCGCAGCG
>CALFRK010000105.1 GCA_937919625.1 uncultured Ilumatobacter sp. | reverse complement strand
TTCGAGGCTTTCAGCAGCCGCTGCTGCTTCCTCGGCAGACGCCTCCAGGATTTCGCCCCCTTCGACGACTTCGACTTCTTCGGTCTCGGTGCACTGGGCGACGTCTTCGACTTCGGTGTCGGGGGCATCGTCCGCTCGTGCTGGGCCGGTGGAAATGGCGAGCGTTACGAGGAGCGCTGCGGGGACTGCAATCAACTTGCTACGCATTGTGTGGTTCTTTCTGTTCGGGGTGTGGTCTCGCTTCGGTAGCCCGGATGCTCGTTGTCGAGTCCTTGGCGTTGCTACCCGGCTGTTTGGCCGGGTCGCCTTTTCGGTGAGCCACTCAGCCCTCGTGCCAGATGTCGGCACGTACGAACTGCGGGTCTCATCGGTATCAACGTCGGTTTCCCCGTCAAGGGGTACGGGGTGATCCGACATTTTCTGGTGGGGATGTCACTGGAGTTGTCGGCACATCCGGTCCTTGACCGCCGGGCTGCTGCCCAGTGGGCGGAATGGTGACCTCGCTCAGGACGTGGACGTCGGAGGGGGCGTGGTCGTCTGATGCAACGATCGGCGTCGTGGTGGATGATGCCTGTTCGCAGGGGTTGATCGGCGGACCAATCTCGGGAACGGGCACAACGTCGGGAGTGGTGGTGTTCGGTTCGACCGGCGGCCCGGTGCGGGTATCGGCGGTGTCTTGACCCAACTCGCACGCAGGGGCACCTTCAACGGCCGCTTCGCTCGGGAGCGTCGATGGGGTGGCGTGATCTCCTGCGGAGGCCGAAACGTGGGACGCTACTGGTAGCTGCGGGGCCGAAACCGGGAGCGACGATGAAACTGGGAGTGGTGTTCGGGCAGGTGTCGGCGGCACGGCGACAGCATCTGTCGGCTCGTTCTCCGAGATCGACGGCACGACGACCGGGTCGATCTGATCTGGCACGGGCGGCGCGACCACTTCGATCTGCGCCCCACGATCGGGCAGGAGGGGGACGTCGACGATGCCGGCGACGTGTGCACCACCGACAGCAGCGGCAGCAACCATTGTGGCGGCGATCAGGAACGGCAACGGGGCCAGACCGACGACCGAGGCTGCCTTGGTCAACCGTGAGATTCGGTGTCGGTGCAACGAGATGACTTCGGCGTCGGTCGTGTTCGGTTGTGTGCCGCTGGTCGTGCCGGTCACGATGAACTCACTCAGTGCAGCCGACACGGGGACGCTCGGACCCAGGTCGACGTGAGAGCGAAGCGACACCATCAACTCGGTGAGTTGGGCGGGCGCGCCCGCGACCGTATCGCCGTCGATCAATGCGTCGATGTCGGCGTCGCTGAGTCGGTATTGCGCCATGTCATCTCTGGCAACGTTGAAATCGCTCATTGGGGTACGGCCTGATGGTCGAGATTCTTGGCGAGCGTGCGGAACGCCCGCCGTTGCATGGCCTTGACGGCGCCGACCCGTTTGCCGAGGACCTCGGCGATCGCTTCAATCGTGAGGTCCGACACAACGCGCAATATGACGACCTCGCGTTGCTCTGGTGTCAACACGTCGAGTTGAGCGAGCACCCAGCCGTCGCCCAATCGGTCGATTGCCTCGACCTCGACGTCGCCGCTCTCGATCACGATCTCGTGGGCCGCGTCGAGGGTTGTTTCGTCGACCCGCCGCTCGCTCCGCCGAACCTCGTCGATCAGCGTGTTCCGTGCGATCTTGTACACCCATGCTCGGAACTGGATCTCGTTGCCGGCAAAACCGTTCAAGTTCGTGAACACCTTCAAGAAGACGTCATTCACCATGCCATCGGGATCACCAGCCCCGCGAAGCGCCACGAACGAACGAACCCGACGACTCATCGACACGAACAGCTGCTCGAACGCGCCGCCGTCGCCTGCCCGCGCCGCAGCCAACGTCTGGTCGAACGGCTCGTCACCCGCCACACTGCAAACGTCGCCGTCACTCAACGGTCGTGACCCCATCCCATCTTCATCGACCCCCGTTCGTAGCAGGTTGAGTTCTCGATAACCCACCGCCCCCGATCGGCTGACCGCGTCTCGACGCCCGGGCTCACGCCCCTCGGCGGAATGGCAACCCGTCCGGGATCGGCACTTCCTATCGGTCCAGCGGCACCGGCACGTCGACTCGAAGTCGGTCGTAATCGCGAGCCCGAACACTCCCAACCGTGCCACTGATCCGGGAAACGACACCCCGTCGCCGCTCACCTGTGACTGGTGTCGTCACCATAGACGATCGCAGGAAACACGTGTGCGGAAATGGTTGCGTCCAGTGTTGGCGAATGCCATGGGAGGGGCGCTACAGATCAGTCGTTGTCGCTGAGCGAATCGGCAATCGGTGCGAGCTGAGCGCGGGAGCAGAAGACGCCCGCGAGCTGATCATGTGCACGTCAGGCGAGCAACCGCGCGATCACGTCGGCGGCCTCACGGTCTTGTTTCGGCAGCCAGCGGCCGTAGGTGTTCGGCGTCACCGACGCGCTTGTGTGGCCGAGGCGCTTGATGACGGTCTTGACCGGCATACCGTCGGCGATCTGGGGCGGGTGGGTATCGAACCAACGACCAGCGGATTATGAGGTGGTCTAGCTGGTCAAACGCGACCACTTCTGACACAGAATCCCAGGTCGAACGACGCCCGACACGACCTTCGTGAGCGCGGCCGATGTCTCGCAGCAGGTAGCTGAGCCATGGCGAAGCCACCGCGAGCTGCCGCGACCGTTCGGTTGAGGATCCTTGGACTCAATCGGTGGTTGCAACGCTCGAGTGATTCGCGGGTTGTTCCGCCGACCCTCCCAACCCCGTTGCCGGGTGTGGCATCTTCGTGGCATGATCATGGCATGGCTCGCACGCGACTCAGCACCACCGTCGACCGCGAACTCCTCGACGGCGCTCGTAAGGCGCTGGCCGGCACGACGGACGCCGAGCTCATCGACGAGGCGTTGACGGCGCTGCTCGCACGGTACCGCACCGCCGAGATCGATCAAGCCTACGCCACCGCGTACGGCGCCCATCCGATCGACGAACCAGACGAGTGGGGCGATCTCGCATCATTCCGCGACGCAGCAGCTGCAACATGACCGTTCTCCCGAGGCGAGGTGAGCTGTGGTGGTGCGAGCCGCCCGAGATTGGGCGACGACCAGTCGTGGTGCTGTCTCGCGATGCTGCCATCCCGAGAATTAGGCGGGCCTTGATCGCGCCGTGCACGACGACCATCCGTGGCCTGCCGAGCGAGGTCGTCCTAGAGCCCGGCGACGACCCGATCGGGCGTCGAAGCGCGATCAACCTCGACTCCGTCGAATCGGTATCGATCACCACGCTCGTCGACCGAATCGGCGCGCTGAGCGGCTCGCGAATGCGGGAGATCTGCAGTGCTCTTGCGGTCGCGACCGATTGTGGGTGACGGCGAGTTCCGGGCCGCTTCTCGACTACATGCTCACCACATGTCGAAAACACTGCCACAGTGACTGTCCGTCTGACGCCCGCCATCCGGACTCGCCGCGGCTGCTGCCTTCGTGAGACGTCACGCCGGCGCGGTACGTGCCGGAGGGCAATGTCTCGATTGTCGGCCGTGCCCCCTGGAGTGGTGGAAAACGGCCCGTATGTCCCAGGAGAAATCAACCGTCTCGGCAGAAAATAGCCTCTGACCTGGTGGGGCGGGTGGGTATCGAACCCACGGCCAGGGGATTATGGGTCAACGCGAACTCGTTCGCCTCGTGTCGTCTGATGCCATCTAGCTGGTGTTATTCCAACACGTCGTCCATCTCGGGTCGTCCAATCCCACGCAGTATCGCCCAGTATGTTGGATGGAATGTTGGATGCCGAGCAGGATTCCGACATCTCAGCTCCAGTCTGAACTGGGGACGGCTACTCCCCTACTCAGACTGAGTTCGCGAACGTCCCGTCGATCACTGCGTGCCACGAGTTGCCGAAACCAGCTGCGACAACTACAGTTGTCGCAGTGGAGATTCGGCCGAGCGCTCGCAAGCACGGCATCGCAAGCACGGCATCACCGACGACAACATCCGCCACGCCATCAACAATTCAATCGCTGCCATCACGAGACCAGGCCAACCGGACTTCACGATGCTCATTGGGCCGGACGCGACGGCGCGGCTGCTTGAAGTCGGCGTCATCGAAACCGAGGACCAGGACTACGTGATCCACGCCATGACCGCCCGCGACAAGTACTTGATCATGATCGAAACATCAGGAGGCGACCCTCAATGAAGACCACCAAGCACCCTCGAGAACTCAGCCAAGCCGAAGCCGAATCAATCGTGAGCGATTTCGATTCAGGAGATGACTACGTCGTTGTCCAATCCGATGCCCTGTCTGAACTTCGCGCCGCCGCAGCAGCGCGACGCGACGCCGACAGTCGGATCGAGGCCGCAGCGCTGCGAGCTCACCGTGACGGCGCATCTTGGGGTGTGATCGGCACTCAACTCGGCATGACTCGCCAAGGCGCACGTCAGCGCTTCGAACGACTCACCTGAGCACCCGTCGAGCAACGAACTCAGCGAGATTCCTTGGCGCGGAACTTGGGCCGCACTGCGGCGCTTGCCGTCTGTTCTTGACGTGGTTACGCGGAGCGATATCGAGCGGTCGGCCCTTGTGACGTCGTGACAGCTTCCGCCGGTGTGGACGCGGCGAGGTCGCCATCGCCTCGTAGCAGCAGTCAGCTGTCGCGACACCGCTTCGGGACCTTGATCGGATCGGGCCTGATGCATCGGACCACCGTGCGTGCTGATCCCGGGTCAACGGGTGTCACGCGCCCGTTGCGGCACAATACCGAAGTCATACGCGACGTGGTGTCGATACCGCTCACCGGGTCGGAGCAGACTCGTCCCGAACTCGTACAGCACGGGCTCCGACCAGAACCACCCGGACTCGACATCGGCTTCTGAATCCATCGGTCGATCTCGAGCGTTTGACTCGGACTGGGGTCGGCCGGCAGCGGGCCCCAGCCTCAAGCGCTGGTGCGGTCGGTCCAGTACGCCGGCCTGCGATGCTGGTGGAACACAGCGAGCACGAACAGCTTCTCGTCGGTGACCTCGTAGCCGACGGCCCACGGGAATCCTCCGACTGGCATCTTGCGGTTGACGACCGTACCGTCGGGTGCGATCACAACGGCCCTGCCGGCGTTCGGCCAGCGGCTGCCGCGTACCACGGTCGCCTCAACCGCGGTGAGGAACCGATCACCCAATCCCGCAGTCTCCTTCTCGTACCAGGCCTCTGCACGCACGACCTCAGCCGCGGCAAGGGGGTGGTATTCGATCTTGCGGGTCACCGCGAACGGCGGTTCTCAGCGACCTGGGCGAGCACCTCGTCCCAGGTCAGCGTCTTAACTTCGCCGGAGGCGATCTGCGCCGAGCGGCGCAGCATCTCGTCGCCCCACGCTCGGTCGATCTCGTCGGGATCTTCCTCCGAGATGTCGTCGTCAAGACTGGCGAGCAGCTCCACCGCGAGTTCGGCGCGCTGCTCTGCGGGCAGCGCGAGAGCCTCGTCTCGCAGGGCGGAGGGCGTTGCGCTCACAAACACGACATTACTCCTTGCTCGGCTCGTTCGGTGGGGCGAGCAGCGACGCCACAGCATTCGCGAGCGCTCGATCTGTCTCAGCGACTCGACCGCTGTAGTGCTTCGCGGCGATCGACGGATCGTGGCCGGCGCGCATCGCTACCTGAGTGATGCTGAATCCCATCTCCTGGCCGTAGGTCTCCATGAACTTGCGGAATTGCGGTGGGGCGGGTGGGTATCGAACCCACGACCAGGGGATTATGAGTCCCATGCTCTAACCACTGAGCTACCGCCCCGAAAACACCAACAGGGTCCCACACTTGGGACCCTGTTGCATGGCTCCGGGAGCAGGGCTCGAACCTGCGACATGCTGATTAACAGTCAGCCGCTCTGCCAGCTGAGCTATCCCGGAATGGCGAACGACACGATACCGGGTAGCGCTGGGCGAGCAACCGTTGTCGGCAACGCTTATCGATACTGCAACTCAGGTTCGTCGAGATCGATCGCCGGGATCTCGTCCTTTTCGAGGTAGTAGTCGTTGGTTGCCGCCCACGGCGCGTGAGGGCCTTGCTTGGGCATCAGGTCGCGCCCGCGGATCATGTAGCCAGGGTTGAACTCGTCGGGTGGAATGTACGGCTTGCGCTCCATATCGTCGTCGGCCTCGGCGATCGTGGGTGTGCACACCGTGACGCCGAGCTCGTCCATGTGGTTCAGCAGACGGCACACGAAGCCGGAGATCAGGTCGGCCCGCATGGTCCAACTGGTTCGCAGATAGCCGAACACCGACGACATGTTCGGGATCCCCGAGAACATGATGCCGCGGTACGTGACCGAGTCGGCGTAGTCGATCGGTTGCCCGTCGAGCGTCATCTCGGCATCGCCGAGAGCATTCAGATTGAACCCGGTGGCGGTGACGATGATGTCGGCCTCGAGCTCGGTGCCCGACACCAGCTTGACGCCCTTCTCGGTGAACGTGTCGATCTGATCGGTGACCACGTCGACCTTGCCACTGCGGATTCCCTTGAACAAGTCGCCGTCCGGCACCACCGCGATTCGCTGTGTCCACGGCCGATAGCTCGGCCGGAAATGGGTATCGATGTCGAAGTCATCGCCCAGGTAGCCGCGCGCCGCGGTCAGCAACTCGTTGATCACGAGATCGGGGTGCTCGGCCGACAGTTGATGGACGATGTGACCTTCGCGCAGGATCTTGCGGCGCATGATCTCGTGCACCCACTGGTCGGGAATCTCGAGCTCACGTAGCGTGTCGGCAAGCTCGTCCGAGTTCGGTCGTGGGTAGAAATAGGTCGGCGAACGCTGCAGCATCGTGATCTGCTCACAGTCGTCGGCCATCGCCGGGATGATCGTGGCTGCGGTGGCGCCCGAGCCGATCACCAGCACGCGCTTGCCCATGTAGTCGAGATCGTTCGGCCATGTTTGGGGATGCACGATCCGACCGAGGTACTGGTCGATACCTGGCCAATCGGGTGTGTAACCCTCGGAGTGGCGGTAGTAGCCGGCGCACATCCACAAAAAGCCGCAGGTGAAGCGCAGCATCTCGCCGGTGTCGCTGCGCTCGACGTCGAGCACCCAGTGCTTGGCCGCACTCGACCAGTCGGCGCCAACAATCGTGTGCTGGTAGCGGATGTGGCGACGCAGATCGTTCTCGTCGATCACCTCGTTCAGGTAGGTGAGAATCTCCCCGGCGGCGGCGATCGGCGGACCGGTCCACGGCTTGAAGCTGTACCCGAACGTGTACAGATCGCTGTCGGAGCGGATGCCCGGATAGGTGTGCTGAGCCCAGGTGCCGCCGAAGGTTTCCTTCGTCTCGAGCAGGACGAAACTCTTGGTCGGGCAGCGTTGCTGCAAGTGATAGGCGCCGCCGATACCTGAGATGCCGGCTCCGACGATCAACACGTCGAAGTGTTCCGCTACGAGCGTGCCGGTTGTTGGGTTACTCACCTGATTGTGATTACTCGGTTTCGAGGAACTCGCGCAACTTTTGGGAACGCTGAGGATGGCGCAGCTTGGCCAGTGTTTTGGCCTCGATCTGGCGGATCCGCTCGCGGGTGACGCCGAACTCTTTGCCGACCTCTTCGAGCGTCTTGGCCTGAGCACCGTCGAGACCGAACCGCATCCGCACAATTTCCTGTTCGCGCTCGGACAGGTCGCCGAGCACCAGCTCGACCGCGTCGTGCAGCATCGCCCTGGTGGCCGCATCGGCGGGGCCGTCGACGTTGGCGTCCTCGATGAAGTCGCCGAGGTTTGATTCGTCCTCCTCGCCGACGGGTGAATCGAGCGACAGCGGATCGAGCGCGATGCGCAGCAGATCGCGAACCTTCTCGGGCTCCATCTGCAGCTTGGTCGCCAGCTCGTCGACGGTTGGTTCGCGCTCGAGTTCCTGATGCATCTGGCGGCGCATACGGGTGAGCCGGTTCATGTGCTCGACCATGTGGACCGGAATTCGGATCGTGCGGGCCTGATCGGCGATTGAACGTGTGATCGCCTGGCGTATCCACCAGGTGGCATACGTGGAGAACTTGAAGCCCTTGGTGTGGTCGAACTTGTCGACCGCCCGCATCAGGCCGAGATTGCCCTCCTGGATCAGGTCGAGCAATTGCATGCCGCGACCTGAGTATCGCTTGGCGATGCTGACGACGAGTCGCAGGTTGGCCTGGATCAGTTCGCTCTTGGCGCGCTCGCCGCGCTGCAAGGCACGCGTCAGATCGCGCTGAGAACGCTCGGTCGACCCGGCGTCGATCTGCTCGGCTGCCTGATGCCCGGCTTCGATCAACTGAGCAAGATGGCGCTCGTCCTCGGTGGTGAGCAGGTCGACCTGACCGATTTCGCGAAGATACAGCCGAACCGTGTCGGAAGTGCCACCGTCGGCTCGCAGGGGTCGCTTTTGGCCGCGCCGACGACGACGACGTGTCAGCAGGCGTTCGACGTCTTCGTCATCGTCGCTGACCCCTTCGCGGACAGATCCGACAGGCGGGGTCTCGTCGTCGTCACCGTCGTCGTCAATCGTTTCGTCGACCTCGATACCCACCGAGGTGAGCACCTCGTGGACAGCCTGCAAAGCGTCTCCGGTCAGCTCGACATCGCGAAGCACGTGGGCGATCGTCTCGGCATGCAGCACGCCGGCCGCCCGCCCGCGTTCGACCAGAGCGTCCCATTCCGATCGGTCCACACCAACAAGCGGTGCAGGTACCGCCGGCACGTCGACTGGCTCAAGCCCCACCGTCACGTCCCTCTCTGCGTCCTTCCAGCCAACCTAGCAACCATCCGGCAGCCTCTAGGCCCTGTTCGGATGTGCTGAGCGCCTCCATCCGCACTCGAGCCTCCGCTTCCTCCCGAATTCGACCCGAATCGGAGGACGATCGGGTGCCCGACAATTCGCGTCGAATCGCAGCGGCGATCAGGTTGCGAGCTTCTGCCTCGGGGTCGATCTCGATATCTACAACAGCGGCACGCTCGAGCACATCGCGAGCCTCGGGATCGGCCAGGCGAAGAGCCTCGTTGAGTAGACCACCCGATTTGGCGACGGCCAAGAACGCTCGCCGATACACCTCATCGGCAAACAACGCCTCGACAAGCCAAGCGGCGATCGAATCCCAGTTCTGTACCAACAGCGCGATCGCCACGAACTCGGCGTTCTCACGGCGCTCCTGACGTTGCTTGCGATGGGCCACATTGACCTGTGGGCGTCGTACCCGGCGCTCGGCGATCGCGACCAGGTCGTTGACCGGCATACCGACCTGTGCCGCCACCTGCCCTGCGTACAACTTTCGAATATTGACATTGGGGTGCTCGTTGACCACCGACATAGCCGCCTCAGCCAGACGCGCCACCGCTTCGGGCGATTGCGGCGCCTTGCCATCGACAACCCGCCCCAGCCGGAACCCGAGGAATGGTTTGGCATCGGCGACCGCTTTGGCAAGCCCTTCCGGATTGGTTTGGGCCATCTCGCCTGGGTCCTTGCCGCCCGGAAACGCCGCCACGCTGACCTCGACCTGATACTTCTCTTCCCACTCGTAGAAACGCTCCGCCGCCCCTTGTCCGGCGGCATCGGCATCGAATGCCAACACCACCTTGCTGGCGTAGCGCTTGAGCAGTCGCACATGCTCTTCGGTGAACGCTGTGCCGCACGTGGCCACCGCCCGCGGCAGGCCGGCCCGGTGAAATCCGATCACGTCGGTGTAGCCCTCACACACGATCACCTGGTTGGCGTTGACGATCTCGCCCTTGGCCCAGTTCAGGCCGTACAGCGTTTTCGACTTCGTGTAGATCGGCGTCTCCGAACTGTTCTTGTACTTGGCCGGATCGGCCGAGCCGGGAAGGATCCGGCCGCCGATCGCCACGGCGTCACCGTTTTCGGCAAAGATCGGAAACAGTACGCGGGCCCGAAACGAGTCCTGAACACGGTTGCGGCTGTTACGGAACGCAAGGCCGTTGTCGCGCAAAAGCTTCTCCTCGATGCCCGATCCCTTCGCCAACGCATCCCAATCGTCGGGCGCCCAACCAAGCTTGAACTGGCGGGCGATGTCGCCGGCGAGACCACGATCACGCAAGTACGCCCGGGCGGGGCGGGCGTCGGGGCTGGAGAGCAGCCGTTGGTGGTACCAGTCGACAGCTGCGTCCATCGCCTCGACCAGCGCCTTGCGGCGGGCTCGCTCTTTCGAGCGCCCGGGTGAGGCCTCGGTCAGCTGAATCCCCGCCCGATTGGCGAGATACTCGACCGCGCCGACGAAGTCGGTGTGCTCGGTCTCTTGCACAAACGTGAACACGTCACCCGATTTGTCGCACCCGAAGCAGCGATAGCGCCCCGTTTCCTCGCGCACATTGAACGACGGGGTGCGCTCGGCGTGGAATGGGCACAACCCGACCCAGTTGCGACCGGTGCGCTTTAGCTGCACGTGCTGGCCGACGATGTCGACGATCGACACGGTCGAGCGGATCCGCTCGATGTCATCGTCAGCAATCGCCATCCGCCGAATCTAACGTTGTCGAGGCGACTCGCTATCAGCGCTCGGATGGCGGAGGCGGCGTCTCATGCGATTCGAATGCCTCCTTGACCATCGCCGCGTCGCGTTCGTTGCGCTCGACCTTCAACGAGAACCCGACGGCGGCGAGCAGAACGATCAGAATCACCAGGAGCGACAACCAGGTCGGGATGTGGTACTCGACTCCCGGCAGCTTGGCGATGATCATCTTCACCCCGACGAAGGCCAAGATGATCGCCAGACCTTCCTGTAGAAATGCAAAACGGCCGTGCATGTCGGCCAGCAGGAAATACAGCGCCCGCAGCCCGAGGATCGCGAAAGCGTTTGACGAGAACACGATGAACTGCTCGTGGCTGACCGCCAACACCGCCGGTACCGAATCGACCGCAAAGATCAAATCGGTCGCCTCGACCAGCAGCAGCACCGAGAACAACGGCGTCGCCAACCGACGTCCGTCACGCCTGGTGAACAACTTTTGCCCATCGAGCTCGTCACTGGTCTTGACGAACTTGTTGACGATCGCCAGGAACTTACTCTCGCTCGGATCGATGTGATCGCTGTCGGAGAACACCAACTTGGCGGCGGTGTAAAGCAAGAATGCGCCGAACACATACAGCACCCAATCGAACCGTTCGATCACCGCGATCCCAGCGAAGATGAACGACGCCCGCAAGATCAGCGCCCCGAAGATACCCCAGAACAACACCCGGTGTTGGTACATGGCCGGAACCTTGAAGTAGCCAAGAATCAGCGCCCAGACAAACACGTTGTCGATGCTGAGGCTCTCCTCGATCAGGTAGCCCGAGATGTACTCACCGGTGGCCGCTCCGCCAAACCAGGCCAAGATGACGAGACCGAAGCCAAGTCCACAGGCGATCCAGACGATCGACTCAAGCGCTGCCCGACGCGGGCCGAGCACCTTGGCTTCGCGGTGCAGCACGAGCAGATCGAACAACAGCAGCGACACGATGACCACCAGCAACACCGCCCAGTGCCACCAGTGCACCGTGACGTCGACGAAGTGTTCGCCGGTGTCGCCGGAAGCCAGGACTCGAGGCATCACGGTGCGTGCCGCGTGGCATCCAAGGACATGCGCGTCAAGCTACCGACGTTTCGTGATCCCTGGCGCAGAACAATCAGCCGCGACCGAAGAGACCACCGGCGATGCCTTGACCCGGACCACCGCTGCTGCCCGAGCCGAGCGTGGCGGAAATCCAGCCAAGCAACTCGTTCGGGTTGCGGGTCTGGGTCCATACGCGACCGGGGCCCTCAAAATCGAAGACCAGGCCCTCGCCGCTTTTGAAGGTTTGCACCAGGCCACCGCTCGCTTTGCGAATCGACATGGTCACAGATTCCTCGTAAGCAACCATGTGTCCCGTGTCGACGGTGATTCGCTGGCCGGCATCGAGATTCCAGACCTCGAGCGCCCCATAGCAGGCGAATACGATTGGCCCTTGCCCCTCGGCGCGCAGGACGAACCCACCTTCCGAGCCGAACATGTTCTTGAAGCCGCCCCACTTCGTGTTGATCTCGACACTGGCTTGGTTGGCGATCCACGAGCCCTTCGACACGAACAGCGCCTGGCTGGCGCCAACCTGGTACGACGAGATGTCACCGGGCAGCCTCGCCGCGACGTCGACCCATCCACCCTGTGAAGGGGCGGTGTAGGTGGAAATGAAGAAGCTCTCTCCGCCCAGCGCAGCACGCTTGAGCGACTTCATCATGCCGCCTTCGGCTTTGGCCGATAGCTCGACGCCGGCCGACATCGCCATCATCGCCCCTGATTCCGCACGAACCTGCTCGCCGCCGACGAGCGTGAGGCGGGCAACGCCATAGGCAGGGGTATGTCGAGTCGTGATCTCCATGCCGTCACAGTACCGCCGCCGCGATCGCTGCAACCAGCCCGCTCCTCAGCGCCACGTTGTGTCAGGCGCGACGTGCGGTGTTTACAGGCGCCCGCTGTTTTGGAGCAGTTCGAACTCTTCGACGGTCATCAAGACCCCGCGGGCCTTCGAACCCTCGCTGGGGCCGACGACCCCGCGCTGCTCGAGCAGGTCCATGATGCGGCCGGCACGGGCGAACCCGATCTTCAGCTTGCGCTGCAGCATCGACGTCGACCCGAGTTGACTGCGCACAACGAGCTCCATCGCCTGGCGCATCATCACGGTGTCCTCGTCGTCGTCGCCAGCCGAGAAGGCATTGCTGTCCGACGTGACATCGAGCCCATTGTCGAATGTCATCTGTTGCATGCCACCGGCATACCCACCGCCGTCGTCGTGGTCGCCATCGACATTCGAGGCGTACACAGGCTCGGGCGCCTGCTGGCGCCAATGTGTCACGACCCTGCGAACCTCGTCTTCGCTCACGAACGAGCCCTGTATGCGGTTCGGGATCGACGAGTTGCCAGGCAACAACAACATGTCGCCCTTGCCGACCAACTTTTCGGCGCCGGGCTGGTCGAGGATAACCCGCGAGTCAGTCAGCGAGGCGACCGCGAATGCCATGCGGGCGGGCACGTTTGCTTTGATCACACCTGTGATCACGTTGACCGAAGGGCGCTGAGTGGCGATGATCAAGTGGATGCCGACAGCGCGCGCTTTCTGGGCGATGCGGGTGATCGACTCCTCGACGTCGCGAGCGGCGACCATCATCAGGTCGTTTAGCTCGTCGACGACAACGACAATGTACGGCATGTGTTCGTATGGCGAATCGTCGGCTGCGACACCTGGGGGCGGCTCGATCTCACCCCTGCCGAAAGCGGCGTTGTAACCCGTGATGTCACGAAACGCGACCTCTCCAAGGACGTCGTAGCGGCGCTCCATCTCTTTGACTGCCCAGCCGAGGGCGTTGGCAGCCTTCTTGGGGTTCGTGACCGGCTGCGTGAGCAGGTGCGGCAGGCGGGCGTACTGCCCCATCTCGACCTGCTTCGGGTCGACCAGGATCAGGCGCACCTGATCGGGCGTGGTACGCATCAACAGCGAGGTGATGATGCAGTTGATACCGCTCGACTTTCCGGCGCCCGTGGCGCCGGCAATCAGCAGGTGGGGAGTGGTCGACAGGTCAAGGAAAACCGCCTTGCCGGCGATGTCTTTGCCGATCGCCACCTCGAGCGGGTGGGTCGCCGCCGCCGCCTCCGGCGACATCATCAAGTCGGCCAGCGCCACAAGTTGGCGATTGTGGTTCGGAACCTCGACACCGATCGCCGAGCGACCAGGAATCGGGGCCAAGATGCGCACATCGGTGGCGGCCATCGCGTAGGCGATGTCCTTTTGCAGGCTGGTGATGCGGGCGACTTTCACACCCGGGCCGAGTTCGAGCTCGTAGCGGGTAACCGTCGGGCCGACCGTCATGCCGATCAACTCGGTGTCGACGCCGTGCTGGGCCAACGACTCTTGCAGCGTCTGACCGCGGCGCTCGATCTCGGCCATGTTGACGGCCTGCTGACCGGCCGGCTTGAGGTGGCTGAGTGGCGGCAGCACCCATTCACCGACCTGCTCACCATCGATCGGCAGTGCCGGCTGATTGGCCGACACCTTCCTGCGACGCTTCGGAACTGATTTGGCGGCTGCAAACAGCGCGTCGTCTTCGGTAGCGCCGTCGTAGAGGGCGGGAGCGATCGGCTCGCCGTGCACGTCCGGCGCGCCGGCATGGCGATGATCACCCTGCGCGCCGTCATCGGCACCACCCTCGCCGCGAACCCGACGGCCGCGTCGCTCAGTGCGTCCTTCGCCACGCTCGCTGCTGAGCGTCGACAGGTCTGAGATCGCCCGTTTGGCAGCCCGTCCGATCGGCCGGGCAACAGTTCCGACGCCTTTGCCGGTGTTGGTGGCCATCGTGCGCAACGAGGTACTGGTGACCAGCAGCAGGCCGCCCAGCAACAGTGCAATCAGAACAACCACCGCGCCTGCCGGTGCGACCAGCGCCTGGCTCGGACCGCCGATCGCGGCACCGATCCAACCACCTCCGTCGCCGACCTGGTCGAGATCCTTGAGCGACTCTGGCTCATGAAATACGTGCAGCAAGCCCAAGATGGCAGCGCCGAAGAGGCCCCATCCGATCAGCAAGCGGGTCGGACTGGACGATTGCCCCTTCTTCACGAGTGCGACGCCAGAGGCCACTAGTACGACCGGCAGCAGATATCGGCCGAGGCCGAAGAACCAGCCGACGAACGCCTCGATACCGCGTCCGAGTGGTCCCGCCAGATCGAAATAGATCGCCAGTCCGAGCAACACACCTACGCCGACCAATACCAGTCCGACAAATTCGTGTTCGCGCCCTTCGACCGCCTGGCGAAGATCGGCCTGGGCGCGGCCGCCACGGCCTGCAGATGTTCTGCCAGAAGATCGGCTGGAAGTTCGGTTTGCAGGGCGTTTGGAGTCGCCAACACCACCGTTGGCACGCGACGTGGACGACGACCGGCGATTGCCGCCCGCCGACCTACCCGCTGGCGACGATGTGGATCCGCGCCGCTTCTTGGATCGATCCCAAGTGTTCATGGCTCGGTCCACGGTACCAATGCCGCAGCCACCACACGGGGCATCACCACAATGGACGAAGCCTCGCTTGCCACCAGCGCCGCTTGAATTCGCAAGTCATTGGGCCTGAGCGCCGAGAATCTGGCCTTGTGGGCCGAGCAACACGAGTAGCACACCGCCGGCGTCACTGGCCACAGTTGCGTCGTACAGCACGGTTCCGGCATTCGTGCCCTGGATCGCAAAGTCGACGATCACGGGGTCGCCCAGCTCGACGCGTATCTGCGCGAAAATTCGATCGGGGTCGAATCCGATTGCCTCCGCCCCGAAGGTAGCGCCGTTCGCTGGGCCGACCGGCTGGGGCGCCGTGAACTCGCCTTCCGAAGAGAATCGACCCTGCTCAGCGGAAGTCGCTTCATCGACGGCGACGATGAAGCTGACTTCGTCGATGGTGGCGCTGATCTCGAAGTACTGCTGCGGAGCTCCGTAGTACGCTTCGACGGCCTCGATCGCCTGGTCGATCCGGTCGACGATCGGCGCCGAGGCGGTGCCGTCACCGCCACACGCGGCGACGGCTAACAGGCCGATCGCCGCAGCGACCAGTCGTCTCACGTCTCCATGACGACGGGGACGATCATCGGGCGTCGTCGGGTTCGCTCGCTGACAAACTTGCCGGCCGTACGGCGCACGTCGCGCTCGAGCGCCTCGACATCGCGCTCACCGTTTTCGAGCGCCTTCTCGACGGCGGCTGCGATCCGTTCGCAGGCCTCGTCGAGCAGGTCTTCCGCCTCGGGAGCGTAGACCCAACCGCGGGTGATGATGTCGGGCCCGGTGAGCACCTTTCCGGTTTGCATGTCGACAGTGACCACGACGACAACGACGCCCTCCTCACCGAGCACGCGGCGATCGCGAATCACGCCTTGCCCCACGTCACCGACGATGCCGTCGACATAGACATAGCCAGACGGCACACGGCCCGTGCGCTCGAGTCCGTGGTCGGTCAACTCGAGCACGTCGCCGTCTTCGCACAGCACAACGTTCTGATGTGGAACGTCCATCAGTTCGCCGAGTCTGGCGTTGGCGACCATGTGGCGGTACTCGCCATGAATCGGCACGAACCACTCTGGCCGGACTAGCGACAGGTAGGTCTTGATTTCGTCGGCCTGGGCGTGGCCCGTGGCGTGCACGTCGACGACACCCGAATGGACCACCGCCGCGCCACGGCGCAGCAAACCGTCGATCACCTTGTTGACAGCGTTCTCGTTGCCGGGAATCGCGTGGCTCGACAATACGACCGTGTCATGCTCACCGAGTTTGACGAATCGATTCTCGCCCCGCGCCAATAGTGACAGTGCCGACATCGGCTCGCCCTGCGAACCGGTCGAGATCACACAAATCTCACCTGGTGGATAGTCGCCGATCTTCTCGATATCGATCAACGACGACTCGGGGATCTTGATCACACCCAACTCGAGGCCGAGCCGCACATTCTTCTTCATGCTCAGGCCAAGCGTTGCAACCTTGCGGCCATCACCGATCGCCGCATCGGCAATCTGCTGGATCCGATGCAGATGGCTGGCGAAGCTTGCCGTGATAATTCGGCGATCGTGATGCTCGGCGAACACCGACCGCAGTACCGCTCCGACACTTGTCTCGCTGGGCGCGTAGCCGGGTTCCTCGGCATTGGTCGAGTCGCCCATCAGCAGGCGAACGCCATTACCGGCGGTCAGTTGGCCAAGCCGACCAAGGTCGGTGCGACGCCCATCGACCGGTGTCAGATCAAGCTTCCAGTCACCAGAGTGCAAGATGATGCCCTGCGACGTGTGCACGACGATCGCGTGGGCGTGCGGCACCGAGTGCGTGACGGGGATGAACTCGACCGTGAACGGGCCGATCTCTACGCTCTCGTTGTCGTTCACGGCACGCATGTCGCAGCGCCCGAGCAGGCCTGCTTCGTCGATGCGGTTGCGGGCCAGGCCGAGCGTGAGGGCGGCGCCATAGATCGGCAGCGGATCGTCACGGAGATGACCGATGCCGTCGTTGTCGCGCAGCAAATACTGAATACCGCCGACATGGTCTTCGTGACCATGGGTGGCGACAAGCGCTGCAATCCGCCGGGCATTGTCACGCAGGTACGAAAAATCGGGAAGCACCAGGTCGATGCCGTGCATGTCGGCATCGGGGAACATCAGCCCGCAGTCGATCAGCATGATCGTGCGGTCGTCGCCCTCGCCTTGTTCGATCGCCATACAGTTGCGACCGATCTCGCCGAGTCCTCCGAGGAAGACGATTCGAACTGGGGCCGCAGCGGACTTACCCACGTGCGTTCACCAGGTTCGAGTAGATCTGGCGGGCCCGATCTTCGAGCCCCTCAGGTGCTGGGCCAATGGGAAGCCGGCATTCGCCGACGGAAAATCCGAGTGTGCGCATCATGGCTTTCGTGGGAATTGGGTTGGGGGTAAGGTCGCCGGTTTCGAAGCCGAAGCTTTCGAGCATGCGACGATTGGCGCTCTGGGCGCCGGCAATATCGCCGCCCTCCCAGGCGTCGAACATGGCGACGTGGTCGGGAGCCGTCCAGTGTGTCGCCACACCGATCGCGCCAACTGCGCCAACTGACAGGAACGGCAGCGTCAAGCCGTCGTCGCCGGAGTACAGGTCGAAATCGGCGGGCGTGGCGGCGATCAGTTTGGCGGTCTCGCCGGGGTTGGCCGCGGCATCCTTGACGCCGACGATGTTGGGTACTTCGTGGGCGAGCCTCACGAGCACCTCGGTCGAGACCTTGCGACCCGTGCGAATTGGGATGTCGTAGATCAGCTGTGGAAGATCACAGGCGTCGGCGATCGCCCTGAAATGTGCCTCGATCCCAGCCTGTGACGGGCGGCTGTAGAACGGGCACAGCGACAAGATGCCGTGAACACCGAGTTTGGCGGCTTGCTGGCTGAGATCGATCGAGTGGGCTGTGTTGTAGCCCACCGACCCGGCGATCACGGGAACATCAACCGCCTCGAGAACGGCCGCAAACATGCCGAGTTTCTCGTTATCGCTGAGAGTGGGCGCCTCGCCCGTGGTGCCACAGATCACCAAACCGTCGTTGCCCTCGGCGACGAGATGCTTGGCGAGCCGCTGAGCGACGTCGTAGTCGACAGCGCCCGTTGCGTCGAAGGGCGTGATCATCGCCGACATGATTCGACCAAAATGCGGCATCACTGGGCCTCCTGGTTGCGACACGGTTGGTACACCCGCCCATCCTGCCCAGGTGGACCGGCCAACGGCAAAGATGATGTCGTTGCGAGCATCCCGACCGATCGGCACACCTGATCCAGCGCCCTGAACATGATGCTCCCGACTGTACCCCGCCGACCGGTTACCAAAGGTGCCTGGCACGTTTAGCAAAGGTGCCTGGCACGTTTGGTAACGACCCGGCGGGATATCTGGGGTACCGGATGTAACGTCAGCCCGAACAACCTCGATGATCTGCAGTGCGCAGGTACTGCGACCGCAACCTAATCCGAACATCCCCGCTATTTCGAACAAGTCTGACAAGGACCAACAAGCATGAGACTCGAAGGCAAAATTGCCGTCATCACGGGCACGGCGGGCGGAATCGGCCGCGCCACCGCCCTGCGTTTCGCCGAGGAAGGTGCAGCAATCGTCGGCGCCGATGTCACCGAGGTCGCCAACAACGAGACCGCCAGCCTGGTACAACAGGCCGGCGGAACGATGATCAGCGTCACGGTCGATGTGACCAACAGCGATTCGGTGGCGGCCATGATCACCACCGCCGAGCAGCACTTCGGCCGGGTCGACATCCTCTTCAACAATGCCGGTGTGATGCTGGCCGGCGACGACGACGCGATCACGACCAGCGACGAGATCATCGACCGTACGTTGTCGATCAATGTCAAGGGTGTCATCTATTGCTGCAGGCACGGGATTCCGGCGTTGCGCCGGGCGGGCGGCGGTTCGATCATCAACACCGCCTCGTTCGTCGCGTCGCTCGGCGCCGCCACCCCGCAGATTGCCTACACGGCATCAAAAGGGGCGGTACTCTCGCTCACCCGCGAGCTAGCCGTGATCCACGCCCGCGAGGGCATTCGGGTCAACGCCCTGTCCCCTGGGCCGCTGCAGACCGAGATGTTGATGTCATTCCTCGACACCGAAGAGAAGCGGCAGCGCCGCCTGGTCCACGTTCCGATGGGCCGATTCGGGCAGGCAAGTGAGATGGCCAATGCCGCCCTGTTTCTGGCCAGCGACGAATCGAGCTATATGACCGGCGCCAACCTGCAGGTCGACGGCGGCCTGACCGCCGCCTACGTAACGCCCGAGGGTTGATCGCGGTCGATCCGCGGCCATCGGTTGGGCCCGCGTGGTGGCGGGTCTGGTGGCGCAGGCCAGAATGAGTGGTGAGCGCGACGAAGGAGCCTCCAGTGACGACGACGCCAGATCCCATGTGTGACCACCGGCAACTGATTGTGGTCGCCAACCGGCTGCCTGTTCGTAACGTGTCCGACCGAAACGGTCAGCACTGGGTAAGCAGCCCAGGCGGTCTGGTGTCGGCTCTGGCCCCGGTCATGACGTCACGTCCCAGGGCGAGTTGGGTCGGCTGGAGCGGATCCGCCGGCCGGGCACCCGACCCGTTCGTGCACGACGACATCTCGCTGCATCCCGTCGAGCTCAGCCGTGCGGACGTCCAGCTCTACTACGAGGGGTTCAGCAACGGCACGCTGTGGCCGCTGTATCACGACGCGATCGCTGAGCCGGCCTACCACCGCACCTGGTGGGATGCGTACCTCAAGGTCAACCGCCGCTTCGCCGACTCGGTTATCGAGATCGCCGAACCCGGTGCCACAGTTTGGGTTCACGACTATCAGCTCCAGCTCGTTCCAGGCATGCTGCGGGCGGCCTTGCCCGATCTCCACATCGGGTTCTTCCTGCACACGCCGTGGCCTGCTCGGGAACTGTTCTTGCGGCTGCCATGGCGGGAACAAGTCGTGCGGGGCCTGCTCGGGGCCTCCCTGATCGGATTCCAGACCGACGTCATGGCCCACAATTTCCGTCATGTCGTACCGCGTTTGGTCGACGGCGCCGTCATTGATTTCGACGACCAAACAGTCAGCGCCGCCGGACGTTCCACCGTGTGCAAACGTCATCCGATCGGCATCGATGTCGAGCGCTTCGCGGAAGCGGCAGCCGAGCCCGACACGGCGGCTGCAGTCGAGGCGCTTCGCGAACAGCTGCATCGACCGCGCATGGTGCTGCTCGGCGTCGACCGCCTCGACTACACCAAAGGCATCGCCCAGCGGTTGCGCGCCTACGGCGAACTTCTCGACGAGGACCGCATCAGCGCCGACGACACCGTCATGATCCAAATCGCCGAGCCCAGCCGCACGAACGTCAATGGCTACGCCGACATCAGGGCCGAAGTCGAGCAGCTCGTCGGTGAGATCAACGGCAAGTACGGCACGATGGATGGCCCCGCGGTGCACTATCTCCACCGCAGCCACGACTTCCAAGAACTGATCGCTCTCTACCGGCTTGCCGATGTCATGTTGGTGACGCCGTTCCGTGACGGCATGAACCTCGTGGCGAAAGAATATGTCGCCACTCGTTACGACGACACCGGTGTGCTGGTTCTGTCCGAGTTCGCCGGGGCTGTCCACGAACTCGAGCAAGCCGTGCAGGTCAATCCGTATGACACCGACGGGTTGAAAGTTGCGATCGAGCGCGCCGTTCGGATGGGCAGCGACGAGCAGTCCAGGCGGATGGCTGCGATGCGCTCGATCGTCGCTGAAAGCACCGCTCACACTTGGGCTGAAACTTTCATCACCGAACTGGAGAGCGAATGATCGACCAGACGGAACTCGGCATCGCTCTGCGTGGGTTCGCACATGCGCGTTCGCCGTTGGTGGTGTGCGATTACGACGGCGTATTGGCGCAAATCGTCGACGACCCGGGCCAGGCGTTCCCTGTCAGCGAATCGGTCGACGCACTGCACACGTTGGCGTCGCTCGCCGATACCCACGTCGCGATCGTCACGGGACGCTCGCTGCGAGACCTCGCCGCCCTGTGCGCGTTCCCGCCACAGATCCATCTGGTCGGAAGCCACGGGGCGGAGTTCGACACCGGCTTCGAGCGCGACATCGACGAGACCCAACTGCGACTGCTCGAGCAGGTCACCCACGAACTCACTCAACTCGCAGCGTCACACGATGGCTTGATCGTCGAGACCAAGCCGGCCAGCGTGGCGTTTCACTACCGCAACGCCCCGCAGCAGACCGGCGAGGTTGCTCTCGCAGCGGTGCGGCGGGGGCCTGCTTCTCGCCCCGGCGTGAGGGTCAAAGAGGGCAAGCGGGTGATCGAGTTGGCAGTCATCGACACGAACAAGGGCACTGCGGTCGATCGCCTGCGGCAACGGGTGGACGCCGATGCGGTTCTGTTCGTCGGTGACGACGTCACCGACGAGGACGCCTTCGCCACACTGAACAGCGGCGACATCGGCATCAAGGTCGGTAGCGGGCCGACCAAGGCCCGATTTCGGGTGACCGATACCGACGACACTGCCCGCACCTTGGTGCTGCTGTGCGAGATGCGACGGGCGTGTCTCGAGGCCGATCCGCAACCTCACCCGAGCGACAGATGAGTTGCGGGCTGTGGCGTCCGATTCGCCACCGACCCCACATCACGATTCGTCAGGGCATGGTGCGCAGTACCCAAATTCGACTTGTCTCGTCGAGTCATCAACCGGGGTATTCGTACCAGTCGTCTGTCAGCAGATCAATACCGCTTCCGCTCGGTGCGCTGGTCGGACAGTAGGCGATCCACCTGTCGTCACGCTCGTGCCATCCGTCGATGTGGAAGGCGTAGTCACAACCGCGCAACACCCCGCGATTGAGAATCGTGAAGTCGCCGATCGTCACACCGGCGTGGTATTTCACGCCGCTATCGAGCTCGGCAACATAGGCCTTGAGCTCATCTAGCGACCGATCGAACCGGTAGGCAAAGAACCCGGCCGTCCAGACCACCACGATCACCGCTGCGGTTACCAGTGGGCCGGCCGCCCACAACACACGCCGACCAAGCGTCCAGGTCTGGCGTGACCGCGGGTAAAACACAAACAACCAGCCGAAGGCCAAGAACCACATCGCCAATACCGGATCGGGCGCCTTGCTGCCTGACACGATTTCGGTCACCCCGGCGGCCACCAGCAAGATCGTGATCACCACCGGCAGGAGTTGGTTCAGCGCGTTGTCCTTGACGCGCCGCGGCCACGACACCGCCGTCTTTGCCAACCAGGCGCCTGCGATCAAGATGACCACCACGAAGAACACCTCGCCGATGCCGATCGATGTGAAGTGCGAGACGGCCTGGGCACCGAGACCTACCATGGCGGTGACGGGCAGAGCTCCCATCGCCAGCATCGGCGCGAACGCCAGGGTCAGGGCACCGCGCCGCTTCCAGCTGGCGCGGGCCTGATTGCCAGAGCACTCGTCATGTTGCAGTTGTTCGTGACGTCGACGCAGGAACTGTTCGACCGACGGCGATGGAGAGGCCATGGTCAAACGCTACCCCACCGGCAGCGCCTGCTCACCTCGACACTTTCGAGCTCAGTCGCCGCCGCTGGGTACCGCAGCCTGCATCGCCTGACCGACCGCATCGGGCACTTCGGCGTCGAGTTCAAACTTGAGATATTCGGTGCCCGTGTCTTCCCAGTCTTCGAACTGGATCACATTCATCTCCTCGAAGCGGCGCCGCAACCATTTGTCGTTGCGGTCGAGCAGGCCGAGCTTTTTGCAGTTCGGCACAATCTTCGAAAACAACATCTGCTGGAAGATGTCGCGGGTTGGGTCGCGCAGAACCAGAGGCACGACATCACGGGGATTGACGCCATGCTTCTCCCACACCTCTTGCGACAAGAACCGGTCGCGCATGCGGATCGCCGCCTCAAACGCAAACTCCTGACGATCCTTCATCTCGGCGTCGGTCATGCCGTCGTAGACCTCTTTGAGCGACAGGACGCCGAAGGCAACATGACGCGCCTCGTCGCTCATGACGTAGCGCAGCAACTTCTTGAGTAACGGCTCGTCGGTCATCTGGTGCAAAAAGCCGAAGGCGGCGAGCGCTAGCCCCTCGACCATGACCTGCATACCGAGATAGGTCATGTCCCAGCGGCTGTCGTTGATGATGTCGTCGAGCAACATCCGCAGGTGGGCGTTGACCTGGAAGCCACCGCCCATTTTCTCGTCGAGATAGCGAGCGAACACCTCGACGTGGCGAGCCTCGTCGACGACCTGTGTCGATGCGTACAGCTTGGCGTCGTACCATGGCACCGTCTCAACGATTTTGGCGGTGCACAGCAGGGCGCCCTGCTCGCCGTGCAAAAACTGCGACAGGGTCCAGCGGCGCTGGTCGATGCCGAACGCAAGCCACTCCTTGTCGCCCCAGTTCTCGACCACCGTGCCGGCGTAGTGATCGACCGTCAGGCCTGACGCCGCCGCCGATTGATCCGCCGAGACAACGTGTTCGATGTCGATTTCGGTGTTCCAGTCGAGGTCGGTTGTCGCGTTCCACTGGCCGACCTTGGCCTTCTCGTACAGCTTGCGCAGCTGCGGGCGGACCAGCGAGTAGTCCCACGTGAAGATCGCGTCGGCGTTGTCTTTGACGATGTGCTGCACCTCGTCGACGTCGGTGTTGGTGACCGACAAGATTGCTTCGATGTCGTTGATCTCGTCGCGACCGATGATGTCTTCGTTGCTCGAGTGGGTGATGCTCATATTGTTTGGGGGCTCCTGATCAGGTTCGTGCAAAGGCAAGCGCGGCAAGGCCGGGTTGTATGAACTGGCGAGCAGAGATGGGGTCGCCGAGGTCGATCGTGTCGCTCGGCGCCAGGAAGTACGAGATGGTGAGGCGAACCAGAAGGTCGATCACGGTGGCGGCCTCGTTGGCACTGAGGTAGGGCCGCACCAGCGGTGTGAGGTATTGGGTGGCGACCCGGATCGTGCGTGGCAGGCCCTCGACCGTGAGCTGGCTCAACACCTCGCCGGGCTCTGAGCCGAGCATGATCGCCAGGTGCTCGTCGGCACGCAGTTCGCGGGTAGCCGCGACGATCAGGCGCACGACCAGATCTTCGAAGTCGTCGACACCGGCAGCCTCGGCTGTAAGCCGGTCGAAGAAATCGGTCAGCTCGCGCACTTGCAGGGCGCTGAACAGAACCTCTTTGCCGCCGGGGAACAGCCGATACAGCGTGGCGCGAGATACGCCACTGGCGTTGGCGATGTCGTCGATCGTGACCTTGGCGACGCCCCACTGCTCGAAACAACGCTTGGCGGCGTCGAGAATGCCGGACTCCGCCGTGTTTGTCCCCATCCCTGAGACATTAAGACAAAAACTGTCTCATCGTCAACCACCCAGCCGATTAAGTGCGATGGCGGGCGATCGGCCATCAACCGCTGCCATCGCTAGGTCGCATGTGACCACCAAGTTGCTGCTGACACAACGTGGTGCTAGGCGCGCCATCAGCCACTGACGCCGCACGGCAGGTTGCGGTGCAGGCAGTGGGTCACTTCGTTCTCGAGCTTGGCCTGGTTCCAGGTGTTCCAGAAGTCGGCGTGTCCCGAGAGGATGTCGCCCGACGACAAGGCAAGGCCATCGATGTCGCTGGGAGGCACCGGCGCGAAGTCGATCGCCAGCTGCAGCTGCGGCACGTGAACCGGGTGCGTGTCTGGGCACTCCCCCGCCGATGAGTACGCCACGTGCAGGTCTGGATCGGGCACGAAGGAACTTCGAAGGTGCTCGCCGTCCCAACAGTCTTGGAACGTAATCGACATTCTCAAACTCTGTGCGCCGGTGCAGTCGGGAGGGGTGATCGACCTCCGGCCGCCGGTCGCGCATGACCAGGCCACCACCGACAGCGGTTGCGGCTCGACCGCCGAATGGTCGCCCGCCACCAGCATCATCCCTGCCGGATAGGGCACGACCAAGACCGGATCGACGTCGGGACCGGCGCGGTAATAGGCGACGACCCGAATTGGTTCAACGATGTTCTGGTCGGCGTCGACCAACACCGGCGTCCAATACGAGGCCGTGTCGGCAGTCTGTTCACATGTGGTTTCGCCCGCAGACAACAACGCTTCAGTCGCACTGGCGCTCGAGTCGACCGCTCCGAAGAACTGGTGGAGATGGCTGCCCCCCGGCTGGCCAGGGCGCACGATCGGATCGTCGGCGAGATAGTGGCTGACCGTGCATTGAACGACGAACTGTCCAACACGACCCTGCGGCCCAGAGAGCACACGGTCGGGGGCGCTGAACCGCTGGGCGTTACCTTGCGCGGGCCCGGCGCCGCCGGACCCACACGCCGAGGCGACGAGCAGCAGAACGACCGTGAGAAGGTCAACCCGCCGGAAGTTCGGGAACCGTGATCTCATCGAGGTCGACCGCGAACGGCACATCGGTTGCCGGGTGGGCCGGAGCGGTGGCCGCTTCCGGCATATTTTCGTGCGCTCCGAGCTTGGGCAGCGGCGCCTCGCGCCAGTCGATCTCGCCTGGCAGCCCGGACCGATCGGCTAGAAACCATACGACTTCAACGCCGCCGGCGGCCCAGTCTCCTCGGCCCTGGCCGACACACGGAGCAAGCGTTTCGAGTTCAAGCGGAGCTGAGATGGCGAACTCGTTGCCCTCCAAGCAATTACCGAACGTCGAGATGTCACCGCCGGCCGACGACACGATGATGTCGGCCTCGCCGCTGTTGGTGACCACGTTGTTGCGAACCACGTTGTTGTAAGAATCCCACACCAAAACACCCTCGGGAATGACCATTGGTTGCTGCTTTTGCTCACGGCAGGTCGTGCCCCACTCGTGCGGGGTCGGGAGGTCGTCGTTTGGCCTCTCCTCCTGATATGGCTCGAGCCCGATTCCGGTCCGGAGATGGTTGTCGATCCGGTTGCGTTCGATCACATTGCCGATTCCGCCAGCCACGATGATGCCCTTGCCCTGGGCCAGCACCGCGGCGCCAATGGCCGCGGTGTCGGGCTGGTTGTTGTCATACACAAGGTTGCCGACGATCGTTGTCTCGCGCTCGGGGTAGCACAGTTCGTAGCTACCCGAGTTGGGCATGATGCCGGCCCGGTTGTTGCGCCACGTCGAGTTGATGATCAGCAGGTTGCCGCCAGCGTTGGTACCCGAGTAACCGAGGCCGTTGTTTGACGAAATTACGTTGGTGACCACCGCGTCGCAGGGATAACACTGGCCGACATAGATGCCGGCGTCGCGACTGCCGACGGTATGGGATTGCTCGATCTGCCCATTGACGGAATCGAACGCGTAGATGCCGTAGTCGCCCGTGCGGTAGGTGGTGATGTACGAAGCTCGATACCCGGTCGCCGACACCCAGAACACAGCTGAGTTCGTGTAGTTCATCGAGGTCAGGTTCTCGACGACGACACCGTCGGCACCGAGCACCCGGATGCCGTTGTCGAGTTCGAGCCGACCGTCGAGTACGACCCCATCTCGGTCGAGACCACGGATGGTGATGTTGTTGGTCGTTACGTCGACCGCTTCGACATACGTTCCGGGCGCGATCAACACGAGATCACCTTCGAGCGCGGCGTCGACGGCGTCCTGGATCGTCGCGAATTCGCCTGGTACCTCGAGCACTCCGTCGTCGCCCGAACCGGCAGGCAGGTCGGTGGCAGTTGGATCGGTCGGTGGCGGGTCTGTGGTGGACGGAGCGGCCACCGGAGCGGTGGCGGTGGCGGTGGCGGGGGCGGGGGCCGCTGGATCGATCGCGGACGAACCGCTGTTGTCGCCGCCGCCACAGTTGGCGACGATCACGGCGCCGACCGCCAACAGAGCAATCCGTCTGGTTGGCGAACGATGGGTAGCCATCAGCATTGTGAAGTTCCTCGTCGGTTGGACACGATGGCAGTGAGACCCATCGCGGTATCGCTCACCCACCTCATGGTGACACGACGATCGTGCCCACCATGCCGACAGTCTCGTTGCCATGGACCGAACAGAAATATGGGTACTCGCCCGACTCAGTGAACACGTGGGAAAAGACACCGCCCGGTTGGAAGTCCTCGGCCTCGGTGCCCCAGTCGTCAGGGACGATCGACAAGACGCTGTGTTCGTTCTGACCGCGGTTCTCCCAGAGAACTTCGTCGCCTATCGAGATCTCGGTCAGCTGCGGGCGGAAACTGTTGTCGAGAGCGGAAACCGAGATCACGACACCGGTCGACTCGACCGCCGGAACGATCGGTAGTTCGGTCTCGGTAAGCGCAACCTGGTCGACGAGATCATGGCCGTCGTCGCCGCACGCCGCAACGGTGAGGGCGCCCCCGACGAGAGTCGCCACAAGGCGTCGATACGACCCTGTCACGCCGTGGGTAGTTCGTACATCGCAAACCGGTCGCGGAGGGTCTTCTTCGAGAACTTGCCAACGCTGGTCTTCGGAACTTCGTCGATAAACACCACGTCGTCGGGCAGCTGCCACTTGGCGACCCTGCCAGCCAGGTAGTCGAGCACTTCCTGCTTCGACAGCTGCTCGCCGGCGACCGTCACTACGCACGCCAGCGGCCGTTCAGACCAGCGCGGGTGGGCCACGCCGATCACAGCTGCCTCGGCGATCTTGGGGTGCGCCATCAGCTCGTTCTCGAGCTCGACCGACGAGATCCACTCGCCGCCCGACTTGATCAGGTCTTTCGTGCGATCGACGAGGCGAATTCGTCCGCGCCCGTCGACCGTGGCGACGTCGCCGGTGCGTAGCCAGCCATCCGCGGTAAAGCTCTCGCCGGCCCGCTCGTCGTTGTAGTACGTGGCTGCGATCCAGTTGCCACGACACTGCAGTTCGCCGCTGCTCTCGCCATCCCACGGCACGGCCGCCCCGGAATCGGGATCGACGACCCGCATCTCGACACCGAAGCTGATCCGACCGACCATCGTGCGCAGGTCGGCCTGTTGGTCGACGGGCAGCGACACCTCGTCGACGTCGAGCTGGCAGACGGCCGCGATCGGGCTGGTCTCGGTCATCCCCCAAGCCTGCAAAATCGGCAGGCCGGTCTGCTCGCGGTACGCCTCGGACAACGCCTTTGGCACCGCCGAGCCGCCACACGGAATCGCCCGCAGGCTGGAAGAGTCGCGGCCCTTCAGCTCGGGCAGCACCTGCATCCAGATCGTCGGGACACCGGCGGCGACGGTGACCCGTTCTTCGATGATCAGGTCGGCGAGCGCCTTGCCCGATAGGTCGGGTCCCGGCATCACGAGCGAGGCACCCGTGGCGACGGCAGCATGGGCCAGACCCCAGGCATTGGCGTGGAACATCGGAACGACCGGCAGAATCACATCGGACTCACGGGCGCCGAGCGAATCGACCGTCATCGCCCCAAACGAATGCAGGAATGTGCTGCGATGGCTGTAGAGCACCCCCTTCGGATTGCCCGTGGTGCCGCTGGTGTAACACATGCTGGCGGCACGGTGTTCGTCGTTGACAAAAAACTCGACCGGAGCAGCGGCGGCCAGCAACTCCTCGTAGTCGAGCAGCTCGTGACCGGCCAGGTCGCGAGGAATCGCACCTGCCCCATCGTCCATCAAAACCAAATGCTTCAGACGTTCGAAGGTCGGCAACAGCGGGGCCAACATCGCCAGCAGGGACTTGTCGACGAAGATCACTTCGTCGTCGGCGTGGTTGACGATATAGGTCAACTGCTCGGGGAATAGGCGGATATTGAGCGTGTGCAGCACGCGCCCCGTGCACGGCGCGGCGAAGTACAACTCGAGATGCCGGGCCGTGTTCCAGGCAAAACTCGCCACGCGCCCCGACTCGCTGATACCGAGCGCGTCGAGCACGCCACCCAAGCGCCGAGTGCGCTCGGCCCAGTCGGCGTAGGTCGTGCGCTGGCGACCACCTCCGGTTGCCGTGACGATCGTTTTGTGACCGTGGTACTGCTCGGCGCGACCGAACAGATGGTTGATCGTGAGCGGAACGTCCTGCATCAAGCCTTGCATGGGGTCAGAACGTAGCCGAGCACCCTGCGGATTCATAGCCAGCGAGACTGGGCTGCACCCCAATCGATTCGGGCGGCGTCTAGCGCGGTAGCGGTTTCGGTGAGACCGACCCACCGGCCGACGTCGCCCCCATGGCTATCGACATCGCCGCAACGGATTGTGCGTTATCGGCAATCGATCGGGTGCCGTCCCTACGCGCCACCACCTGCCGGATTGAGCCACCTCCACCGATCTGCGCTCCCCCGATAGCGTCAGCAAGATGAGCGAGGCCGTCCATGTCCACACCCGGCCTCCATGGGCGCCGCTCACGCTCGCCGCCTTCGTCGGGCTCGTTGTTTCAACCAACATCGCCGGTGCAATGTGGGGCAGGTTGCTCGTATCCAGCCCCGAAGCGCTGCTGCTGCTCTCGTCCCGCAACCGGTATCTCGTCTTGGCGCTGGGCGCCGACGTCTCGCCGATTGTCTATTGGGTCGTCGGTTCGATCCGAATTGGCTTGGCTTTCGTCGTGTGCCACCTAATCGGACGCGCCTACGCCGACGAGGCGTTGCGCTGGTTCATCAAGTACCTCGGTGTCACACCCGAGGCGCTCGATCAGTTCAATCGTGGCTTCGCCAAGGCCGAGTGGGTGATCATCCCGTTCTTCGCCGGCAGCAACCTGGTCGCCGCCCTGAGCGGCGTTCACCGCACGCCGTGGCGCCGGCTGGCAGCGCTGCTGACGATTGGGATACTCGCCAGACTTGCGTTGATCTGGTGGCTCGCCCAAGTGTTCGACGAAGAACTCGCCGACTCTGTCGGATGGCTGCAGAAGTACTCGTGGTGGGCAGTCGGTATCTCGGTGGCGTTGGTGTTACTCGTCAATGTGCGCAACTTCCGGCGCGGCGCGGCCTGACCGACCGCTGCATCCGCCGGCCCCGTTGGCGGCTCAGATGTGGATCAGATCCCCAGATAGTGATCGAGACCGATCGTGAGGCCAGGGTGATCGGCGATCCGCTGACACGCCAACACCACACCTGGCATGAAGCTTTCGCGGTCGTAGCTGTCCTGGCGGATCGTGAGCGACTGACCGAGCGCACCCATGATCACCTCTTGGTGGGCGATCATGCCGTGCATCCGAACAGCGTGCAGGTGGATACCCGTCGGCCCGACACCGCCGCGCACCCCCGGGTAGACCTCGATCTCGGTCGGATCAACACCCCACGGCACGTCTCCCCTGGCAGCGGCCATTCGGTCCGCCGTCGCCACCGCCGTTCCGGACGGGGCATCGATTTTGTGGTCGTGGTGGTATTCGATGATCTCGGCCGTATCGAAGTATGGCGCCGCCAACTCGGCGAATCGCATCATCAGCACCGCTGAAATGGCGAAGTTCGGGGCCAGTAGGCAATGCCCTGGCCCGTTGCCAAACGCCAACCGAAACGCCTCGTGATCGTCAGTGTTGAAGCCCGTGGTGCCGACGACAGCGTGGATACCGTGCATCGCCAGCCACGGCAGCGACACGCGAGCGGCATCGGCCACCGTGAAGTCGACCACCACGTCGCACTCGGCTTCGGCGAAGGTGCGCATCTCGCCACAGATCTGAACACCGTGGATCGGTGGTGCGGATGACGCTGGGTCGACAGCGGCTACGAACTCGAGCTCAGGGTCGAGTTGCACGGCGTTGCACACCGATGTGCCCATCCGTCCGCCAGCGCCGTTGACACCTACCCGAATTTTGTCGCTCACACCAGCGACCGTAGCCGTGACGATCAGGTATAACGAAGAACTCGAATCAGCCGGGCCCGAGCGCAACGTTGACATGGGGTGTTGCGCCGTAAACACGCCGTACGACGCGATCGACATCGTCGTGTGTGACGCTAAGCCAGCGCTCGATCTGCGATTCGACACTGCGAAGCTCTCCGAGCAGCATGAGCTGGCCACCAAGCCGCGACATCCGGGCGCCAGAGTCCTCGAGTCCCATCTCGTACGAACCGGTGAGGAACCCCTTGGCGATTTCGAGCTCGTCGTCGGTGATGCCGTCGGCGAGCAGCCGTGCGAGTTCGACACGCACCAACTCGCCGACCTCTGTGGCGTGCTCGGGAAGCGTGCCTGCATAGATTGTCCAGGCACCCGAATCGCAGTATGAGGTGGCCGAAGAGAACACCGAGTACGCCAAGCCGCGGCGTTCGCGGATCTCGTCGAACAGGCGGCTCGACAGACCGCCACCGAGGACATGGTTGACGACGTCGAGAGTCTCGCGGTCAGTATCGGTACGGGCCAACGAACGACCGCCCATCACGAGATGGACCTGCTCGGTGTCGTCGTCGATCATGATGTTCTTGGGATCGGACGCGGGCGTTGGTGCGGGCGCCGCTCGCGCCACTCGGCCATCGCCTTGGGGCATCGCATCGAACGCCTTGGTGATCTGATCGATCACCTCGTCCGCGTCGATCGCGCCGGCGATCGAAACGACGGTGTTGCCGGTGCGATAGCGGTCACCGAAATATTGACGTAGCGCATCGGGGGATAGCGCCTGCACCGTCTCGCGATCCCCAGCTGTCTCGCGGCCCAGCGCATGCTCGCCGAACACGGCCCGACCGAAAGCGCGATGTACGACATCTTCCGGACTGTCATCGTCCATCGCCAGCTCTTCCAGGATCACCTGGCGCTCGCTGGCGACATCTTCGTCACGCAGTGCCGGTGATGTGAGCACATCACCTAGCAGTTCGATCCCTGACGACACGTAGCGAGCCGGCACGCGGCAGTAGTAGGTCGTGTATTCCTTAGAGGTGAAGGCGTTGATATCTCCACCCACCCGATCGACCGCTTTCGAAATCTCGATTGCCGATCGAGTATGCGTACCCTTGAACAACAAGTGTTCGAGGAAGTGGCTGATCCCGGCCTGCTCGTTGCCCTCGTCGCGGGCGCCGACACCCACCCATACGCCGATTGCCGCCGTTCGCGTCGAGACCATCGGCTCGACGGCGACGGTCAGGCCGGACGGAAGCTGGACTATGCGTTCGTTCATGGAAGATGTCCAGGGATCTCTGCGGGATGGTTGCTTAGCTGCTTTTCAGTCCGCATGGGTCCCCCTTCAGTCGGCATCGATCCCCAGTAACGATCGGTCGCATTTCGCCTGACGGCTCAGGCTGCAGTCAATCGTAGAAACACGATCGATGCACGTCATCGCGGTCTACCAACCCCGACAATGCCGAGGCCCCCAGCCGGCGAACCGGATGGGGGCCTCGAACCGAACGAATTCGGTAAACGTGTCGCCGCTATCAGCGGTGACGACGGCGTCCGCCGCGATCGCCGCCACGATCACCACGATCGTCGGGGCGCCCCTCGGTAGCCGGGCCAAGATCGCCCAGCTCACCGGCGAGTTCGGCGTCGAAGTTGTCTTCGAACGACACCGTCTCGACTGCCGGACCACTCTCGCTACGAGGCGCCGCAGCCGGAGCCGCAGCCGGAGCCGACGAACGGCCCCTGTCTTCGGAGGCGGGAGCAGCAGCTGCCGGACGATCCGACTCGGGCATGTCGCCCGCCGGCACCAGGCTGACCTTGCCACGGTCGTCGATCTCTTCGACCTTGACCTCGAACTCCTGACCGAGCTCGAGCACGTCTTCGACCGAGTTGATCCGCTTGCCGCCACCCAGTTTGGAGATGTGCACCAGGCCGTCGCGGCCGGGCAGGATGTTGACAAACGCACCAAACTTGGTGATGTTCACGACGCGGCCCATGTAGACCTTGCCGATCTCGGCCTTGGGCGGGTCGACGATCGCCATGATGGCGGCCATCGCCTCTTCCATCCGCCACGCCTCGACGGCACCGATCGTGACAAAGCCCTGGGCTCCGTCATCGTCGACGCTGATGTCGGCGCCAGTCTCCTTCTGGATTGTGTTGATGACCTTGCCCTTGGGCCCGATCACCTCGCCGATCTTGTCCATCGCGATGATGATCGTCTTGATCTTCGGGGCGGTCTCGGCGACCTCGGGACGCGACTCGGCAATCGCAGCATTCATTACGTCGAGGATCTCGAGCCGGGCCACCTTGGCCTGGGCGAGAGCAGCCGTGAGCACATCGGCGGGGATGCCGTCGATCTTTGTGTCGAGCTGCAGCGCCGTAATGGCGTCGGCCGTACCGGCGACCTTGAAGTCCATGTCACCGAAGGCGTCTTCGGCGCCGAGGATGTCGGTCAGGGTGATGTACTCGTCGCCCTCCTTGACGAGACCCATGGCGATGCCTGCAACGGCACCACGGGTGGGCACGCCGGCATCCATCAGCGACAGGCTGCTGGCGCAGACCGACGCCATCGACGTCGAACCGTTCGACGACATGACCTCGGAGACGAGGCGCAGCGTGTACGCAAAGTCTTCCTGGCTGGGCACAACCGGCAGGACCGCACGGGCGGCGAGCGCACCGTGGCCGATCTCACGGCGCTTCGGCGAACCGACGCGGCCGGTCTCACCATTCGCCCACGGCGGCATGTTGTAGTGGTGCAGATAGCGCTTGGTGGCGGTCGGCGACAACGAGTCGATCAGCTGGTTCATGCGCGGCATGGCCATCGTGAGCACGTTGAGTACCTGGGTCTCGCCACGCTGGAAAAGGCCAGAACCGTGAGCGGTCGGCAACACGCCGACTTCGGCGGTGACCGGACGCAGGTCGGCGACGCCGCGGCCGTCCATGCGCAGCCTGTCTTCGACGATCCGCTTGCGCACAAGCTTCTTGGTGAGGCTGCGAACTGCTTCCTTGACGGCCTTTTCTTGGCCGGCAAACTCGGCGCCTTCGCCGCACAGTGCGGCGATGGCCTCGGTGGCAGCCTGATCGGTGGCGGCGTTGCGCTCGGCCTTGGCGGAGATGGTGACGGCGTGGGCGACCTTCTCGCTGGCGAGACCTTCGACGGCTGCGAACACCTCGTCGCTGTAGTCGACAACTGCGTTGAACGACATGGTTTGAATCGGACCGTGCGTCGCAATCACGCTGGCCAGCAGTTGGCGCTGGAGCGAGATCGACTCCTTGATCCACACCTTGCATGCCTCGAGCCCGTCGGCGAGAACGGCCTCGTCGACCTTTGGCGCACCATCTTCGTAGTAGTAGAAGCTTTTCTCGGTGCCACCTGCCTCGACCATCATGACGGCGACGTCGCCGTTGTCGAGTTCGCGACCGGCAACGACCAATTCGAACGTGCCGGCTTCGATCTCTTCATAGGTGGGATGCGGAATCCACTCGCCGTCAACGGAGTACGCCATGCGAATCGAACCGAGCGGCCCGTCGAACGGGATGCCGGAGATGATCAATGCAGCCGAGGCGGCGTTGATCGACAAGATGTCGTGCGGATTGTGCTGGTCGGCGCCGATCACGGTGGTGACGACCTGGGTCTCGTTGCGGAAACCCTTGGGGAACGATGGGCGCAACGGGCGGTCGGTCAGGCGACAGGTAAGGATCGCTTCCTCGGTCGGGCGGCCTTCACGACGGAAGAACGAACCGGGGATCTTGCCGGCGGCGTAGGCGCGCTCTTCGACGTCGACCGTGAGCGGGAAAAAATCCATGCCCGGTCGAACGTCCTTGGCGGCGTTGGCCGTGGTGAGCACGCTTGTGCCACCGATGGATGCCACGACGGCACCCTGACTCTGGGGCGCAAAACGCCCCGTCTCAAAGGTGAGCGTCTTGTCGGTCCCTGAAACAGGACCGGAGACGCGAATGGGGTCAGCCACGAATGGCTCCTTTCAGGCGACGGCACACTGCCATCGCCACTGTTGGAGCAACCGAGCCGGTTCCCAGTTGGCAAGCCCGCACGCACTCGGATCGGTGCCACGGAATCGGCAACCGGCAACCAACCCTTGGTCGCTCAGTTGTGCAGAACACGGACCTTCCGTATTCCGGTTTCCCAGGATACCTGAACAGTCCCCGAAATGGTGGATGCGTCACCCGACATCTCGATCAGTCGCCGACGCCGCCCTCGAACAGTTTGGTCCAGGTGAGCGGCCCCACGATGCCGTCGGCGACTAGGCCCCGTGACGACTGGAAGTTCTTGACCGCCGTCTCGGTACCGGGTCCGAACAGACCATCAGAAGCAACCGTGAAACCCAACTGGATCAGCCGGTCCTGGATGAAGACAACCGTGCTGCCACAATCGCCGCGCTGCACGATGTCTCCAGTTTCCGGAACACGACACGGAGCAACCGTGGCCGGAGCAACCGTGGCTGGAGCAACCGTGGCTGGAGCAACCGTGGCTGGAGCAACCGTGGCTGGAGCAACCG
>CALFRK010000104.1 GCA_937919625.1 uncultured Ilumatobacter sp. | reverse complement strand
TGGCGAACCGGGCCCAACGCCGGGCGTTACAGGCGTTGTACTCGACGTGTGCGATCCCGGGTTGCACGGTTAGGTACTCGCGTTGCAAACTGCACCACATCATCTGGTGGCGTCACGGTGGTAACACTGACCTGGCCAACTTGTTGCCGGTCTGCGCCCATCACCACACCAAAATCCATCACGACAGTTGGGTGATCACACTCGGCGCCAACCGCGAACTCAACATCCGGTTCCCCGACGGCACCATCCACACCACCGGCCCACCCAACCGCCAAGCCGCATGAGACAGCCAAACGGGCCAGCTACCACTGCTCCTCGTCGTGGTGACGGTCGGTCACGTCTTGAACGTGCCGAGCATGCCGAACTCGGGCTCGCCAGTGTTGATCACGGCCTGGTCCGCCCATCGAGAGCTTGAGCGTCGCCTCCAACAATTTGGCCAAGGCGGCCGACTCGACGTTTTCGCCGGCACACTTCGCGCCTCCGTGTCGCCGCTCACAACCCGCCGGGACTTGCCGGAGGGAAATTTCTCGATCGACACCAAGGCAAACGTCCCATGTGTCACCCGAGATTTTCAATACTGTTCCCGTGCGGCGTTGTCGGCTGCCCTCGACCGGCACTTGGCGGCTCGTCGCAGGGGTGCATACGCCGGCTCGGTGCGCTGCGATCAGCGTCGACCGGAGCGTTCTGCGTGCGTAGCGTTGAACGTTCTGTGCGCTCGCCGACGAGTGGCATCGGCTGTGACGTTGCCTTCAATCCCGTTGTGATATCGAAAGATATCATTGGAGTTGGGGCATGACCGACATCCTCATTCGCGACATCCCCGACGAGGTCCTCGCAGCGATCGACGCCCGCGCCAAGCGGGTCGGGTTGTCGCGAACCGAGTACCTCCGCCGGACACTCGAGCGTGAGCAGGTAGCTGGTTCCGGCCCTGTCACGGTCGACCACCTCGACCGCCTCGCCTCGCTCGCCAGCGATCTCGACGATCCGGACGTGATGTCCGGTGCGTGGTCGTGACTGCATGGCTCATCGACAAGTCTGCGCTGGTGCGTCTGCACGCCGCCGCGGACACGGTCGAGTGGGCGAGTCGGATCGAACGGGGCCTGGTTCGAATCTCCACGCTCACGCGTTTGCAGGTCGGCTACTCCGCCCGGACAGCGGCCGATCATCGCGTGCTGCTGGTTGAGCCGCCGATTTCGTCGATGCCCGTCGAGTACCTGACGCCCCGGATCGAAGACCGCTCGCTCGAAGTGCAGTTGGTGCTCGCCGAACGCGGTCAGCACCGGGCACCGTCGATTCCCGACCTGCTGATTGCAGCGACCGCAGAACTCGCAGGCCTGACTGTGCTGCACGTCTACAAGGACTTCGAGCTGATCGCCGAGTTCACCGGACAACATATGGAACGCCTCGAACTCAGCTGACCCACAGCGCAGAACGACGCCCCGCGAGACTCGAACAAGGCGTGCAGTAGGCGCATCTGTGGCCGGTGAGTTGGATTTAGAAGGTCGGCGTCGATCATCACCTACATCGCGTACGGATGCTTGGCGGCGGTCGCCATCAGCGTGGCGATGGTCGTCGTTGGCGATCCATTCTGAAATCTGTACTTCATCGGGCTCGCCTGGTTCGTCGGTATCCCACTGGGTCTCGGTTCAGCATGGTGGCTGATCCGGCCCGGCAAGAGCGACCCAGCAGACGGATGATGGCGGCGTTTGTTTCCCGCCTCCTGGCGTTCGCTCCAAGGCGCTTTACTTTTGCAGGCTTTGTCGCACCGGCGGGCGTTTCTGCTCCTCGATCCTGCTCCCACCTAACAACTAACCAGCCGCACCCGACGGCCGAAGCCGACGCGGCGACGCGGCGAGGCGGCGAGGCGAGGCGAGGCGCAGAAGAGCAGCGCATAATCCCGCGTGCCGCGGTGATCGCGACGCTGCATCGCCGCGTTGCGTGTGACCCGATCGCTCGGTAATGCGTGCGGGTGCGGCGGGCTGCTGTTCGGTGGCTCACACGATGTCGAACTTGCAGTGGACCCCTGGTGCGTTTGCGAGTCGTTGGTCGGCGGTAGCGAGCGAGCAGCCGAGGGCTTCGGCGAGCGCGACGTAGCACGCTTCGTACGCGGTGGCGTTGTCTCGAAGCTCCCATGCACGGCGCAGGAGTGCTGCTGTGGGGTAGACGGTGATGGGGAGGTTCAACAGGTCGTCGATTGCGTTGTTCGCTTGCGTTGCGGTCAGCGCGCCGGTCAACAGGTGACGACGGATCACCGAGACCGCCTCAACTCGCAGCAGATCGGGTGCTGCAAGTGATTGACCCTTGATTCGTGCGCGGCATGCCTCACCGTCGGGTCCGCCGTCGGCGACCGCTGGAGCGATCACAGAGGCGTCAACGACGAGCACGTTCGTCCGCGATCGCGGTGACCGCATCGGCTCGCGACAGCCGGCCCTTCGATCGGTGCTCGATCCGGGCGATCATGTCGTCGATCGTCGGGGTCGCCACCATCGATGTCAGCTGCGCTGACAGGTATTGCTGAAGTGACTGGCCGGCGAGGTCGGCTCGTCGGACCAGTTCGTTATGTACCTCTTCGGGTACCTCTCGGATCTGAACGTTCGGCACGCATGCATTATACATGCACCATGAGTCGTCAGTCGAGAGACGTCTGCCGCACGCGAGTCAACCGGGACGGGTTGCCCGCGATGAAAGTCGACACGATTAGGTGGCGTGCCGGTCGAGGCTGCGTCGGGCGCGGTCGTAGCGCATCGTCGTCCTGGGATCTGCGTGTGACGCTGCTTCTTGCACGTCGCGCAGTGGGACGCCGGCATCGAGAGCGGCGGTGATGAACGAATGCCGGAGGCTGTGCGGCGAGATCCGGTTGTCGATCCCGGCCCGCTTCACCAACCGCTTGACCATCCGATCGGCGCAGTAGCGGTCCATTCGGCCGCCCTCGACGCCGAGCAAGATCGGCCCCATCGTGCGGACCCCGATGTAGAGATCGAGTGCTCGGCCAGTTCGTGGTGCGATCGGGATCGTGACGTGCTTGCCGCCCTTGCGCACGATCGCCAACGTCCGATGCCCACGTACGGGTGGGCGTCGGTGGTCGACTCGCAGCGTGGGGTGATCGATGTCGAAGCGATTCCAGCGGGCCAGAACGATTCCGGGTGGTGGGCGTTCGACCTACCCACCGGTGAGTCGCAGATTGAGACGGAACGATCCGCAGACGACCTGACGGCCGCCGCGATGGCTGGCGACGACCGGCCGGACGTCGACTTAGATCTCACGGACACACCCGGCGAGGCGACGTTGCGCCGGGGCAATGCCGACGGCGAGGTGCTCTGGCGCCGTAACGATCTGTACGGCTCATCGATGCAGGGCTTCCGCACCAGCAGCAGCGAGACCAACGGCACCGACGATGTCACCCTCGTGTTCGGCTGCGTCGGGCAACCGATCGATCCGTACGCGACGAACATGGACGAGCGCTGCCCGTTCGCGCTCGTCGGCATCGACACCAACAACGGTCGGACCGTCTGGCAACTCGACGGCTCGTACGCGGTCTCGCTGGTCGCCGACGGCTACGCCATCGTCACCCCGATTCCTACTTATGGCGCCAGCTCCGAGCTGCTCGACGTCTTCACCGGCGAGATCGTCCCCGACGGCGTCTCCTCCGAGCCGAACGCGTTCTTGGAAGAATGCAGCGGAGGCTACGACTACAAACGCGTGGAAGGCGACGGCCCCATCGCCTGGACCGTCGCCACGGACGTCCTCAACGTGTGGTTTCCCGCCGACCTGCCCGGCCCTGGCACAACGCTCGACCTCCTCGGCCAATAGACCAGGCTGCGGTACGCCAGAATTACTGCCGATGTGCGCTACCCCTCGGCACGATTGACCGCCGGCTTGGCGCCGCGATTTCGTGGCGCCGCAGTCGGGTAGATCTGTGGCGCGGGTTCCGGTGCCTCGACCGGATTGCGGGGCGGGTGTTACCGAGTGCCATCGATCAGTACGTGTCCCGATGGTGTCGGGGGTGCAGGTCGGGCGACAAAGCCCATCCAGTGTGGCTACAATGAATACATGAACATGGCTACATCGAGTTCGGAGGTCGGCATCCGTGAGTTGAAGAACGGGCTCAGCAGATACATCGACCGTGTCCGCAATGGTGAAGTAGTCATCGTCACCGATCGCGGCCGTCCCGTTGCCCGGCTGTCAGCGCTCGACGCTGCCCACGACCACTTGGCCGAACTCATTGCCACCGGGATTGTGCGAGCGCCCACGAGCAGCAAGCGTCGTCATGTGCCGAAGCACCGGATCAAGTCGAAGGGCACCGTCAGCGACCTCGTCGCCGAGCAGCGACGCTGACCTCAATGATCACATACGTCGACACCTCGACGTTGCTCAAGTTGGTCATCGACGAGAAAGGCTCCGAGCGAGCGATGACCATCTGGACCTCCGCCGATGCAGTCGCGTCGGTGAACCTCATCGTGGTCGAGGCCCGCTCGGCTCTGGCTGCCGCACGACGGGGTTCGCGTCTCACCGAGGTCCAGCTGCGCTCTGCAGTCGCTGAGCTCGAGGCGTTGGTCAGCGATCTCCACATCGTGCCAGTGACGGACGATCTCGTGGCGAGCGCCGCCGAACTCGCCGATACCGAAGGACTCCGTGGCTACGACGCAGTTCATCTCGTTGCCGCGCTCACCGTCGAGGCAACCGTGCTCAGCAGCGCCGATGCTGCGCTCTGCGCCGCCGCAGCACGCCATGGGCTACACATCGCCAATCCGATCGGAATCTGAGATCGGCGCCGGTTGTTGGGCGGGATTCCCGAGCACTCGGCTGGGGCCAATCTGTGGCGCGGCATTACAGCCGTCTACCGGAGTGTCGAGCGCGCGTTCTGTGCGAATCACGAGTGCGTGAGGTGGCGCGGGCGCAGGTCTGGCGCGTCGTGTCTCAGTGGCCGCGAAGTCTGCCTCAGCAGTGCTGGCAGACGCCGGATCGTCCGCTGGCCTAACCAACCCACCAGTCACCAGACGTTGCAGCAGACCCGTCGTTCATCGATCCCCTGTCGGCGCTGGGGAGCACAGTATTGAGGGGTGCTACCGGCGTGGGTTGAACGGTAAGGACAGATCGACACGCGTTCAGATCTTGTCGGCGTGTTCCGGGCAGATGGTTCGTGTTGCGGCTCCGATGAGGGCTCCGACCAGTCGTTCGTCGTCGGTCGGTTTGTCGGTCGCCAGCTCTTCGAGTAGATCATCTGCGATCAAGTTGAAGCTGTCGCCGGCGCTGAACCGTGCGCAGGCTGCTTGTGCGAGCGCGATGTAGATCTCAGGGGCCTCGAACACCACGCCCTCCAGTGAAGTTCCCTTGAGTGGCACCTCGGTGGCGGCGATGAACCGGACGAGGTCGTCCTCGGTGACGGGATCGAGCGACGGCCCGGTGGAAGTCGCGGGTGTGGCTGCGTCGGCGTTCGGATCGGTTGCCGGTGCAACGGTGTCGTCGGTGATCTCAGTTGTGGCGGGTTCGTCAACGGCGAGCGAGCCAGGAGTTGTGATGTCGGTGTCGAGTGCCGGTGCAGCGGTGCCTGCGGCCGTTGTGGAGGGTTCGGTTTGCTCGTTGGAGCTGGAGCATCCGGTGATCGCACATCCTGCGATCACGGCGATCGTGGCGAGGCGTCGCATCGTGAACGACCTTTCACATCGGGGGTCAGAATCTTGCCAATGCCCAGTCTCAGCGATACCGGGCGTCACGCGGAAGAACTCCGGCCGAGGTCCCGAAGGACCGACGGCCGGAGCAGTCCCGCGGTCGATCAGGGCTTGCCGGGGCTGTCGGACTGGCCGGCGGGGTCTGGCTTGCCGGCGGTGTCGGACTGGCCGGCGGGGTCTGGCTTGCCGGCGGTGTCGGACTGGCCGGCGGGGTCTGGCTTGCCGGCGGTGTCGGACTGGCCGGCGCCTTCGGGCGGGCCGACATCTGTGGGCTGGTGCGCGGCGCGACGCTCGGCGGCGGCAGCAGCCATCTCGGCGGCATGGTCAGTGCCGATCGTCGACGGTGACTCGTCTCCGAGCAGGGCTTGCAGGACGTCGTGGGCGACACCGCCGTTGGCGCCTCGCGCCATGGCAGCCGCAAGGGCTTCGACCGCACGATCGAGACCGGTGACGCATTCGTCACCTGCTTCGAGGCTTTCAGCAGCCGCTGCTGCTTCCTCGGCAGACGCCTCCAGGATTTCG
>CALFRK010000103.1 GCA_937919625.1 uncultured Ilumatobacter sp. | reverse complement strand
AGCCGGTTGCCGTCGCCGAGCCGGTTGCCGTCGCCGAGCCGGTTGCCGTCGCCGAGCCGGTTGCCGTCGCCGATGCGTGGGAGAGCACGGTCAAATCGCAGGTCAAGCCACTCGTGCGGGCTCTCTATTCGGCGGGGGCTTTCCTTGGCAACACGGGCGATACATGGCAGTTTGGGGTGCCCAACGATGCGCACGGCGCCAAGTGCAACGAACATCGCCAGGTGGTCGAGGCGGCGCTCACCCAGGCCGTCGGCCGCCCGGTCACGATCGAGTTCGTGGTGAGCGGCCGATTGCGCGACGAACACGCTGCTCCGGCGTTCGCCCAGGTGGCGGCCAATCCGGCGCAGTCTGCCCAGTCAACTGCTTCCCAGTCAACTGCTGCCCAGTCAACGGCTGGGGCGAGGTCGGCGGCTGCCAACGCCGCGACGGTGGCTGCAGCGCAACCTGAAGTGGCGCCGTCGTCGGCCAGTCCCGAGCCTGCCGCGTACCGGCCCCCGCCCGACGACGAGGTCGACCTAAGCGATCTGACCGATGCTCCGCCCGAGTCGGTGAAGTCCCCGATCGATCGCTTGGCCGAGGCATTTCCCGGTTCCGAACTAATGACCGACAACTAAGCCAGGTAGATCATGGCCAGCGTATACACCCCTCCCGTTCAAACCTTGATCGACGAACTCGGGCGGCTACCGGGCATCGGCCCCAAGTCGGCGCAGCGGATCGCCTTTCATCTACTGAAGGTCCCGGCCGACGACGCCAACCGGCTCGCCCTTGCGATCAGCGAGGCCAAAGACAAGGTTCGCTTCTGCGAGCGCTGCTTCAACGTCAGCGACGCCGAGCTGTGCGGTTTTTGCAGCGACGACCGGCGCGACTCGTCGGTGATCTGCGTCGTCGAGGAGGCCCGCGACATCGTGTCGATCGAGCGCACCGGCGAGTTCCGGGGCCGCTATCACGTGTTGTTGGGTTCGATGAGCCCGCTCGAGGGCATTGGTCCCGAGCAGCTAAAAATTCGCGAGCTGCTGTCTCGGCTCGGCCCGGAAGGGGTCGAGGAAGTGATCGTGTGCACCAACCCCAACACCGAGGGCGAGGTCACAGCGATGTATCTGGCGCGGGCGCTCAAGCCGCTCGGCCTGACGGTGACCCGGATCGCCTCCGGGCTCCCGGTCGGCGGAGATCTCGAATACGCCGACGAACTGACCCTTGGCCGAGCGCTCGAAGGCCGCCGCCCCATCGACTAACCGTTACCAAAGGTGCCTGGCACGTTTGGTAACGGGGGCGCGAGCGAGGCGTCATTCTGGCCGAGTCGGTAGCGGGCGGACGGGCCGACTCGAAGCGAATGACGCCTCGTTCTACGACTGCTGCACTCTTGAGGAGGACACCTCGTCGTATATGACGGTTACGTTACGTATGTGACGGAATGATGTCAAGTAAACATCGGTCAAACAGGTGTGAATTCAGAGTGTGCGCAGGATGATCGCATCGCCCTGACCGCCGCCGCCGCACAATGCAGCGGCGCCGATGCCGCCACCACGACGCCGCAACTCGTGCAGCATCGTCAGCGCCAGACGGTTGCCACTCATGCCGATCGGGTGCCCGAGTGCGATCGCTCCACCGTTGACGTTGACGATGTCGAGGCTGATCCCTAGCTGTCGGGCCGATGCGATACCGACTGCCGCAAACGCCTCGTTCAGCTCGAACAGGTCGATGTCGCCGATGGCGAGGTCGGTTTTCGAGAGCGCCTTCTCGATCGCGTTGGCGGGCTGCGGCAGCAGCGAGGCGTCGCCGGGACCGGCCACCATGCCATAGCTGACGATTTCACCGAGCGGATCGACGCCCGCTGCGGCGGCAGCCGCCTTCGACATCACGATCACGGCCGACCCTCCGTCGCTGAGCTGTGAGGCATTGCCGGCGGTGATTGTGCCGTCGGGGTCGAATGCGGGGCGTAGCTTGCCAAGGCTCTCGCCGGTGGTGCCGGGCCGAATACCCTCGTCGTGCTCGACGAGCACCGGGTCACCCCTGCGCTGCGCAATCGAAACGGGAACGATCTCATCGGCGAGCAGGCCGTCTTTGGTCGCCGTAGCCGCACGCTCGTGGGAGGTGGCCGACACCTCGTCCATCTCGGCGCGCGAGATCGTGTCGCCCGTGTAGCGATCGGTGCCGAGCCCCATCAAGCACGAATCAAAGGCGCACCACAGCCCGTCACGGATGATGGCATCCTCGAGCTCGGTGTTGCCGTAGCGAAATCCGCCGCGAGCACCCTGGGCCAGATATGGGGCGTTGGTCATCGACTCCATACCGCCGGCGACCACGATGTCGGCGTCGCCAGACTGGATCATCTGGTCGGCGAGATAGATCGAGTTGAGGCCCGATAGGCAGACCTTGTTGATGTTCACCGACGGAACGCTCATCGGGATGCCTGCCTTGACGGCAGCCTGGCGAGAGGGAACCTGGCCCTGGCCGGCCATCAGCACCTGGCCCATGATGACGTGATCAACCTGCTCTGGGGAAACCCCGGCGCGTCTCAGCGCCTCGGCGATCGCGAGACCTCCAAGATCGGCAGCAGAGAGGGATGACAGAGCGCCCGACATCTTCCCGATGGGAGTGCGAGCGCCGGCGACGATGACGGATCCAGACATACCCAACGTTACCGCGCGACCAAGACCCCGTTTCAAGCGGCCGACTTGGGAGTTGAGTTGGCAGTTGTGCCTGGCGCGACTGCCAACTGTTGGTTTACTCACCGCTGGTTACCGATCGGTAATCTCGCTGTATGAAGCAGATCCTCGAAGCGATCCAGGCCGGAGCGTCAGGCGACGAAATCGCCAATCTCCCGATCCCCGAGTCGTACCGGGCGGCGTTTGTTCGCCGTGAAGATGTGGGCATGTTCGAAGGGGTCGAGTCAAACCATAAAGACCCGACCAAGTCGATTCATGTCGGCGATGTGCCAACCCCCGAGCTCGAGCACGACGAGGTCTACATCGCGGTGATGGCGAGCTCGATCAATTTCAACACGGTCTGGTCGTCGATCTTCGAGCCGATGCCGACGTTCGGCTTCCTCGACCGGCTGGCACGTGAGTCGGTGTCTGCGCAGCGCCACAGCCAGCCGTTCCATGTGATCGGCTCCGACGCCTCGGGCGTCGTGCTAAAGGTCGGCGGCGCTGTGCGCAACTGGAAGCCCGGCGACCGGGTGACCGTGCATTGCAACCACGTCGACGACCAAGACCCGACCGCCCACGACGACTCGATGCTGGCGCTCAATCAGCGGATCTGGGGCTTCGAGACGAACTACGGCGGCCTGGCCGACCTGTCGGTCGTGAAGGCCAACCAGCTGATGCCCAAGCCGACCCACCTGTCGTGGGAGGAAGCGGCGGTCAACGCGCTGTGCAGCTCGACCTCGTATCGAATGTTGGTCGGGCGCAACGGGGCGCGAATGAAACAAGGCGACGTTGTGCTTGTGTGGGGCGCGACCGGGGGCATCGGTGGCTATGCGATCCAATACGTGCTCAATGGTGGCGGCACGCCGATCGGTGTGGTGTCGTCGCCCGAACGAGCCGAGCTGCTTAACAAGATGGGCTGCGAAGCGGTGATCGATAGGCGCGCTGAGGGCTACCAATTCTGGTCCGACGAGCACACCCAAGACGAAACCGAGTGGCGCCGATTTGGCAAGAAGATCCGCGAGTTGGTCAGCGAAGATCCCGACATCATCTTCGAACACCCAGGCCGATCGACGATGGGCGCCTCGGTTTTCGCCGTGAAGCGTGGCGGCACGGTGGTCACGTGCGCCGCTACATCGGGCTACATGATCGAGTTCGACAACCGCCACTTCTGGATGAAGCTGAAGCGGCTGATCTCGTCGCATTTCGCCAACTATCACGAAGCGTCAGCCGCCAACAAGCTGTTGAGTCAGGGCCGGATCCACCCGATCATGAGCGACGTCTACAGCCTTGATCGGGTCGGCCACGCGGCCCTCGCCGTGCACCGCAATCAGGCAGAGGGCAAGCTCGGCGTACTGTGCCTGTCGCCCGCAGAGGGGCTCGGCATCGACGACCCCGAAAAGCGGGACCGGATCGGCGAACACAAGATCACCCGCTTCCGCACCAAGCCCTAACCCCCACCCCGTTCTGGTCGCGGAACGGCAGCACTGGGTCGGCCAAACTCTGACCAGAACGGGGTGGGTTTCCGGTTGGACGCAGTGCGGACCCTCATTCGGGGGTGAGTACGTGGCGTGATGTGACCAGGTTCCTTTCTGCGCACCATGGGGTGATCGACCGGGCCGAGCTCAAACGCCGTAAGGTCACAAAACATCAGCTCGGTCGCTGGGTTTCCGGCGGCCTACTCGAGCGAGTGGCGCCTCGGGTATGGCGGCTTGTCGGTTCGGCCGACACGTGGGAGCAGCGTGTGATGATCGGGATCCTCTCATTGGGGCATCCAGCCGGCGCCAGCCACAACACTGCGGCGCAGTTGCACCGGTTCGACCGCACGCCGCGCGATGTGGTCGAGTTCCTCGCCACCAGGCGACAGCGGCGATCTGACACGAGTTTCACGATCCATAGCTCGAAGTTGATTCGGCCATACGACTTCGTGACGGTCGCAGGATTTCGTACGACATCGGCCACACGAACGATCCTCGACCTCGCCAACGTCCAGGTTCATCCCGACCGAATCAGCGCCGCCATCGACACCGCCGTTCGATCGCAGCTGAGCGCACCCGAGGCGATTGCCCGGCGCGTGTACGACATTCGGCGGCGCGGTCGGACCGGTGTCCGGATGATCGACCGCCTCCTGCTCGATGCGGGCGGGCACACGATGCTCGAGCGCGAGTTTCTCCGGCTGATGCGCGAGGGCGGGCTGCCGCGACCGACTCCTCAGGTGGTGTTCCGCGACGGCAACCGCACGGTCGCGCGGGTCGACTTCCTGTACGAGGAGTGGGACATCGTGGTTGAGGTGAGTGGCAAACTCGGCCACTCATCACCGGCCGAGCGCGGCCGCGACGCCCAGCGTCGCAACGAACTGCAAGACCTCAGGTTGCTGGTCTACGAGTTCACATGGGAAGACATCACCCGTCGTCCGTCTTGGGTGCTCGGTGAGATGCGGCAACGCCTGCGGGCCGCCGGCTGGCCCGGCTGACCCCACCCCCCCCACCCCGTTCTGGTCGCGGAACGGCAGCACCGGGTCGGCCGAACTCCGACCAGAACGGGGTTGGGGGCGGCACAATAGGGGCATGATCCTCACCGAGATCGATCACATCGCGATTGCCGTTCGCGACCTCGAAGCGGCGATCGACTATTACCAGCGGGCGTTCGGCGCCAAGGTGCACCATCGCCAGATCGTCGAAAGCGATGGTGTCGAGGAAGCACTCGTCAAGGTCGCCGACAGCTATATCCAACTGACCGCCGCCACCCGCGACGATTCACCGATCGCCAAGTCGATCGAGAAGCGCGGCGAAGGCCTGCACCATGTCGGCTACCGGGTCGACGATTGTGCCGCCGCCCTGAAGGCGATGATCGCCGCAGGTGCCACACCGATCGACACGGTCCCGCGCCCGGGTAGCCGCGGCACGACCGTGGCGTTTGTGCATCCGAAGGGCAGCTTTGGCACCCTGATCGAACTCGTTCAGGAGTGAGCTCCAACGACGCCGCCGCTCCCGACCAACTTCCCGCAGCGGTGTTGTGGGACATGGACGGCACGCTCGTCGATACCGAGCCGTACTGGTTCGCATCCGAACGTGATCTGGTGGAGGAGTTCGGGCACACGTGGCCCGACCACCATGCCCACGCGATGGTGGGTTTTGCACTGCTCGACTCGGCCGCGTACATGCAAGAACACGGACACGTCGACCTGCCGGCCGAGCAGATCGTCAACCGCCTGCTCGACGGTGTGATCGCCCGATTGCATCGCAGCATCCCGTGGCAGCCGGGCGCCCGCCAGCTGCTGGCCGATCTGAACCAGGCCGGGGTGCCGTGCGCCCTCGTCACGATGTCGTGGCGGCGGCTTGTCGACCCGATCATCGCTGCGCTGCCAGATGGGTCGTTCGTTGCGACGATCACCGGCGACGAGGTGCCAGATGGAAAGGGCAAGCCCGATCCCGAGCCGTATCTGCTGGGGGCCGCCGCGTGCGGGGCGCACCCCGCTGATTGTGTTGCGATCGAAGACTCGCCGACCGGGGTGCGCTCGGCGATGCGAGCGGGCTGCCGGGTGCTCGGCGTGCCCAACATCAAGGCGCTCGAACCCGGGCCGGGGCTGACGATCGTCGATTCCCTCGACGGCGTACGCGTCGACGATCTGCCCGGCCTGTTCCGGGATGCCCCTGCGGGTGTGACCCGCCAGCGCGAGTTGCAGTTCGGTCGACGCCAGATGCTGGTGCTGGCGGCGCTGAGCACGATCGCCATGGTGATCGGCTTCGCGATGATTAGGGGCGGCGATGATGGTCCGCCTCCGTTGCCGCCGGGTGCCGTGGCGATCGATGTGTGGGCCCCGTATTGGACACTGGTCGACACGATGGCCGAAGTCGACGGGCGTTTCCCTGAGATGCGCGAGGTGTCACCGTTCTGGTTCGCAGCTCGGGGTGTCAGCGAGATCGTTACCGACGAGAACTCGTCGGCGGATCTCACCGCTCGCTTCTTGGAGCGTGCGAGAGACACGGCGGTGCGGATCGTTCCGTCGATTCGCGACGAAACGTCGGCCGGCGTGATGGCGGCGATCCTGGCCGACCCGACGTCTCGCACGCAGCACGTGGCGACGATCGTCGATTTCGCCGAGCGTGTCGACGCCGATGGGATCGACCTCGACTACGAGCAGTTCGCGTTTGCCGATGGCTCTGCCACGTGGGCGACGACCAGCCCGAACTGGGTTGCTTTCGTCGCCGAGCTGGCCGGCGAGTTGCACGGTGAGCACCGCACGCTGACCATCAGCGTGCCCCCGGTCTACGACGAGGCGGCGACCGGCGACCGCGGTTATTGGGTCTACGACCACGGCGCGATTGCCGAGTATGTCGATGCGATTCGGATCATGACGTACGACTATTCGGTGGCCGAGCCGGGCCCGATTGCTCCGCTGGCATGGGTGCAAGACTCGGTCGACGGCACGTCGATGGCGGTCCCCGAGCAGTACCACGACAAGCTGGTGTTGGGCGTGCCGTCATACGGCACGAACTGGGTCGTCTCGACAGCCGGCGAATGTCCGGTCACCGCAGAGGGGCGCACCGGGGTGACGGCGCGTTCGGTGGAGGCTCTCGCCGCCCGCCGCGGCGGCGTTCCTGCCTTCGACGCGGCGACCGGCGAGTGGACCTTCGCCTATTCGCTGACGGTCGACGATGGCACGACCGCCTGCGTGCAAAACCGCCAGGTCGGATGGGTCGACGCCGAGGGCGTGGCCGCCCGAGTCGAGATCGCCCGACGCGCCGGCTGGGGTGGCGTCGCCCTGTGGGCGCTCGGGTACGAGGATGCCGACGTGTGGCAGTCGCTGGTGACCGCCAGCCACTCCCCAATCCCCTCCGCCCCCCCGGCGGGCTGAACGGAAGGGTGCCTGGAGACCTTCCGTTCAGGCGGCGGCTTGTTCGAGCCGGTCGGTTGGCACGTCGAGGCCCATGACACGACGGAGGTTCGGGCAGTCCAGCAGGTTGCGGATCTGCAGATCCGCACGGGTGGCGGATGGATCAGCAATGGTCTGCAGCATCGGAGCGGGCTGGCGGTTGAGCAGGTTCAGCATGACGAGTTCTCCTGGGGGGTGACGACGCCGTCGGCATCGAGGTCGTGATAGGTGCTGGGGGTACGTAGAAAGCCGCCGTTGGCGAGGGTTCGTTCGAATCGATCGTGATCGACCCCTGCCCCGGCGATCTGGTCGGCACCTGTCTGGGCGAAATAGGCCTCGGCGGCAACGCTCAGCTGATGCCGGTCGGCCTGGCAACCGGTCCCGGCTGCCTCGCTGGTCAGGCCGTGCAACGAAAGTGCAACAACCGAGCCGAGAACCCCGAGAATCACGACGACGATCAGCATCTCGATCAAGGTGTAGCCCACGTCGGATGGTGGGTTCGTTCTCGTTGCCATGTCGTGTTCCTCCCGCTGTATGTCAGACAACCGCCTGGTCTCTGGCTTCGAGTTTGCACGCACTTGACGTACTTGTGGGTTAAGAGGCAGCGAAGATCCGTCACGCGGCTCTACGGCAAGCACTCTCCCTGCCACCGACGGTGACCGTTGTTGAGGAAATCTTGACGTTTCACCGAGGTCCGCTGAACTTGGGGGGAATACGGCCGATCGCCGGGTGGGTTTCGTTACCCATGATGAAACGGATCGTCGCTGCCGCGCTCGCAGCAGGTTTGCTGTTGGCCGCGTGTGGCGGTGCTGGCAGCAGTTCAAACCTGCCAGCCGGTGTGGTGCTGCCCGAGCCGGCGCCGGGACCAGTGCCAGAGCTGGCGGTCAGCCCCGAAGCTGCGCTGTCGAGCCCGTTGCCCGAGATTGCCGTTCGTCGGCTCAACGGCGAGGGAGGCTGGGTGCAACTCAAGAACGAGTTGCCCGCCGACAAACCACTCTTGGTGTGGTTCTGGGCACCCCATTGACCCGTGTGCCGTCGGGAAGCCCCTGACGTCGAGCGGTTCGCTCGAGAGCACGGAGACCAAGTCAACCTGATCGGGTTGGGTACGCAGGACAACACCAACTTGGCGATCGATTTCATCGAGAAGGGCGGCACCGTCAGCTTCCCGATGTACTGGGACGAGACATTTATCTCGTGGCAGGTGTTTGGCATTCGCAGTCAGCCGGCAGCGGCGCTGCTCAGCCCCGACGGCGAAGTACTCGCCGGATGGTTGGGTGCCTTCGACGAAGCCGAAGTGCTGCGCCTAGCCGCCGAGTACTGATCTGCCGGCGAGTTGGGAGATGTGCGTTGGGAGATGTGCCTGGAGCGTGAGCCGATAGGCGAACTGCGACCAATCGTTACGGGAGAACCAGGCGGAATCAAAAGGAGCGCAGTGACCTATCCGCTGGGTTCCCTGGCACAACTTGGAATTAGGGGGCGTAGTCGATGTGGATCGGCGGGTCGGCGCTGAGGATGATGACCTGGATCAGCCGGTCGCCGTCGTGGGCGATCGCAAACCCGATTTCGCCGGGGGCCAGCTTTGGCAAGACCTCAAACGTGATCACCAGAGGATCGACCTGTCGCATTGATTGCACCAAGGCGACGAATCGGGTGTACTCGGCGGGGCTGTCGGCCGCTAGTTGTCGCCCGTCGACAACATGTCGCTCGTAGCCAGCCAGACTTTCGAGTGTGGTTCCAAGCCGCACCACCGCCTCAGGGCGAACGTCTAGCAGAGTAAGCCTCGTCGGCACCGGCGGCGCATCCACTGCCGGGGCGCCGCTGTTGTCTTCGATCGCTGCCCGAGCATCGTCGACGATGTCGAGCAGACCGCCGGCGCTTGGTGTGGCCCCACCCGACTCGACTTGTTCTACGGCGTCGATCAGATCTTGCTGGTTGCCGAGCGGGGTGAGGGGCCCTGGTGCTCCGGCGCTGCCGTCGGCCTGGGCGGCCTCACGATCGGCGTCGAGTTGGTCTTGGTCGGCCTGAAAGGCTTGGTAGCCGAACCAACCCGCGGCACCGATTCCGCCCAGCACCACTAATGCGCCGAGCCAGGCGAAGGCTCGTTTGCGACGACGCTTGCGCACAGCTTTGGCGCGCAAGGCCTTGGCAGCAGCCACGCTTTCGGGTGTGCCCTTCGGCATTGCTCCGTAGACCGGCTTTTGAACGGCGCGCTTTTGTGATTCGACCATCGCCTTGGCGTCAAAGGCGACGGGTTCCGCCGGAGGCGCAGCGGCGACCGGCCGAGTCCGGCAAGACCGGTATGTCGGCCGAGTCCGGCAAGACCGGTATGTCGGCCGAGTCCG
>CALFRK010000102.1 GCA_937919625.1 uncultured Ilumatobacter sp. | reverse complement strand
GGGGGGCCGACCGCCCCGATCGCCTCGAAGTAGGCGAGATGGGCGTCGACGACATTGACGGCATCGACGTCGTCGAGCAGTTCGACACCGATCCGCTCGGCCTCGCCCAACAGGTACGCCACCAGCGCATCGTCGGTGATCACGACCTGCTCGTTGATCATTTGGCGGGCGTCGACGGCCTTGTCGGGTTGCAGCCCCTGCTCGTGCAGCCAACGCAGGTGGGCCCGCAACAACTCGTCGACGTCTTGCGGGGTCAAACGCGCCTGGCTGGCCTCTGGCAGCCGGTCGGCGACAAAATCGACGGCCTCATCGAGCTGATACACAGCCCGCGGCGCCACCGAATCGAGCCGGTGTGCCTCGCGACCAACCGTGCCCGCAGCGATCGCGAACACGAGCGCTGCGGCGATCACGGCAAACACAATCGTGGTGGCATCCATCAGGTAGTGAGCCTATGCGTCGATCGCGACGTGATCGGTCACGACTCGGTGTTCGGGTCTGGAGTCCTCCGGCGGTACTCGATCTCGTCATTGATCCGGTCGCGCCAGACGCGCGGACCCCGGAGGAACAGACGAACCAGCCGTACCGGAGCCGAAGCCCGGGGCACATCGATAAGCGGTTCAGGTTCGGTGGCACCCGATTCGGGAGCGGGCGGGGCAACCCGCTCGGCGTCGATCTGGGCCCTCAGCTTCGTGTGAGCGGTCGTGACTCGAGCGATCGCCGAGCCGTAGGCGGCGTCCGACATCGACCGCAATTCGACTTTGCCCAATCCGCGTTGGGCGGCAACGTGTTCCCAGATCTGCAGATCGGAAGCGTTGCGATCGTTGACGAGCCCCAGGACGACTGGATCGACCAGGTCCTTGAGATCGACGGGCTCGCCTCGCGCTAGATCGGTGACGTTCAGCCGCTCTTGGTGCAGCGGGGACCCGAACCATTCCTCGAAATCGTGGTAAACCGCATCACCACGCTCGAGCACATCGACGTAACCCAGTTCGTCGACCCGGCGAATCGCCTCGGCTGCCACCGTGTCGATGTCTCCCGGCTTGATGTGTGCGTCGTTGGGGGCCAACCGATGGGGACCGAGGATCAGTCGGGTGACGAGGTTGTCGGCCTGATGGGCGATCGGCGCCGACAAGCAGTACTCGCGCAGTGGCAACTGGGCGAAACGAGCCCCCGGATATGGCTCCCACAGGGCGTGCATCTCGGGCGGCCAGCCACGCCAGAAGGTGTAGTGCGAGAGAAACCGGGCCCTCGGCTCGCGCAGGATACACACGATCTCAGAGGGTTCGAAAGCCTCCAGCATCGTGGGAATCGTCCAGTGCCCTTCCATGTACGGATACGGCCGGAGTTCGTCGGGCGAGCCGAGGAAAATCGGCTCACCGACCTCACCGAGGCGCGGGTGATCGCCAAACAAATGGCGATCGAACGACCACGGAACCGTGTCCTCGCGGGGGTAATACGACGACACGGCGGCACGAATCGATGTGCCGGCCGCCTTCGGCAGATGGAGGTAGGCCAGACGCGGACGCATCCGGCCAGCCTAGAGATCTCGGGCCAGACCGGATGCGGTTACGTTCGATTCGGTTTTGACTGAGTCTGATCAGATGCCGATTCGCTGGGCGAGCAGCTCGCGGTGGTAGGTCGGGTCACCGAACAGCAACTCGGAGCTTTTGGCACGCTTGAAGTACAGGTGCGCCGGGTGTTCCCAGGTGAAGCCGATGCCGCCGTGGATCTGAATGTTTTCGGCGGTGGCATGGAAGTACGCCTCCGAGCAGTACGCCTTGGCGAGCGACGCCACCGACGGCAGCTCGTCGTTCATCTCACTGGCGCACCACAGGCCGTAGTAGGCGGCCGACTTGGCCGACTCGACCTCGAGCAGCATGTCGGCACACTTGTGCTTGATCGCCTGGAACGAGCCGATCGGGCGCCCGAACTGAACACGATCCTTGGCGTACTGAACGGCCATCTCGAGCACGAACTGAGCGCCCCCAACCTGCTCGGCAGCTAGCCCGACAGCGGCGAGGTCGAGCACCGTCGACAGCACGTTCCAGCCGTCGCCGTCTTCACCGATCAGGGTGGCGGGTGTGTTGTCGAACTCGAGCTTGGCCTGCTTGCGGGTCTGATCCATCGTGGACAGCGCCGTGCGGGTGAGTCCGGTAGCGCCACCATCGACAGCGAACAGGCTGACACCGGCGGAGGTGCGGGCGGCGACGATGATCAGGCTGGCGGTCGAACCGTCGATTACGAAGCTCTTGGTGCCCGACAGCGTGTAGCCGTCGCCGGAGGCGGTGGCGGTTGCCGGCGTGGTGATGCCGGCCTCGTCCCACTTGCCGGACGGCTCGGTGAAGGCCAGCGTGGCGATCGTCTGACCGCTGGCGATGCCGGGCAGGTGGGCCAGCTTGGCGGCCTCGTCACCCGAATGCAGCAGGGCGTTGGCGGCCAGTACGACCGAAGCGAAGAACGGTGCGCACAACAGGCCGCGACCCATCTCCTCGAGCACGATCCCAAGCTCGACATAGCCGTAGCCAGAGCCGCCGTAGGCCTCGGGGATGTGCAACCCCTGAAGGCCCATCTGCTCGGCCATCTGGCTCCACACGGCGGTGTCGTAACCGTCGTCGGTCTCCATCTGCTCGCGCACAGCGGTTTCGGGGCTCTTGGCCTCCATGAAAGAGCGCACGATGTTGCGAAGTTCGTCTTGTTCCTCGGTGAATGCGAAGTTCATGCCAGCAGTGTGGTGCGACTTGCGGGAAACACGCAAATCTGATTGTGTACACATGTGGACGCATCCAAGCGAACCGAGGGGGTCAGGGAGCTTCGGGCCTCATTGGCCGACGCCGTAAGGCGCGCCGAGGCCGGCGAGCGAACGGTGATCACTGCCCACGGAAGGCCCGTGGCGCAACTCGCACCGCTCGACGAGGGGGCCCCGGACATCGAGCGCCTGATCTCGTCAGGGTCGCTGATTCCGCCACGTCGTCTGGGTGCATGGCGGGCGCCGGCACCGGTCTCGGTCTGGTCGGGTGTTCGCATCGATCGAGCGTTGCGAGAGCTGCGCGGATGACGCTCGCCCTCGACACCAGCGCTCTGCTCGCGCTCGTCGTCGACGGACAGCAGCGGGCGATCGTGCTCGGCGCCCTCGACAGCGATCCAGTGTGGTGTGCATCAGCGCTGGCACTCACCGAGGCTCTGCCGGCAATCGATCGCCTCACCGACGAGCCGATCCTGCGCTCCGATCTCGAAGATGCGGTGCGGCTCGCGTGGGATCATCTGCACATCGTTCCCGTCGATCAGCGATGCCTCGACCGGGCGGCCTCGCTGTCGCGTCTCCAGCCCGTACGGCTCACCGACGCAATCCACTTCGCCGCCGCCGAGCGCCTACCCGGGCCGGTCCGCTTCGTCACCTTCGACCCCGCCCAGATCGGCGTCGCCCTCGGCCTCGGCCTCGACGTCGTCTCGAGTTGACCGCCTGCCTGGCCCCACACCGCCCGCTCCGTGCCTACACCCCAAAGGTGCGCGACACTGTCGCGATGACGATTCCTTCGACCACATTGCATTGGACGAACGCCGATGTCGAAGTGCATCGTGTCGTGGTGGGTTCCTTCGACAACAATGTGTTTGTCATTCGCTGTCGCCGTACCGGCGAATCGGTGCTGATCGATGCCGCCAACGAACATGAGTTGCTACTGGAGATGTGCCAGCGACTCGGCGTGCGGCGGGTGCTCGAAACCCACGGCCACTGGGACCACATCGGAGCCGTCGCCCAGATCCGTGAGGCCGGCTATGAAGTCGCCGTGACTGCCGCCGACGCACCGATGCTCAAGGATGTCGGCTACGACGTGTTTCTCGACGACGCCGAGGTGATCGAGGTCGGCCGGCTGCGGCTCAACGCGATCCACAACCCCGGCCACACGCCCGGCTCGATCTCGTTCCAGCTGGAGGGCACTCCCCTGCTGTTCACCGGAGACACACTGTTTCCGGGCGGGCCTGGGGCGACCGGTTTCGACGGTGGCAGCTTCGCAACGATCATCGACTCGATCGACACCAAGCTGTTCACGTTCCCGGCCCACACGATTTTGCTGCCCGGCCACGGTGTCGACACCACGATCGGCCGCGAGCGCCCCCACCTCCAAGA
>CALFRK010000101.1 GCA_937919625.1 uncultured Ilumatobacter sp. | reverse complement strand
TCGAGGAAGGTTGGCCGGTCGCCATCAACGGCACCAGCTTCGAATCGCAGGTCGAGCTCGTCAACAAGGCCAACACGATCGGCGGGCGCCACGGGCTGGGCATGAGCGATCAGATCGAGAACAGGATCATCGAGGCTAAATCGCGGGGCATTTACGAGGGACCAGCGCTGGCGCTGCTGCACATCGCCTACGAGCGATTGATCACGGCGATTCACAACGAGAACACAATCGAGAACTACATGACGATGGGGCGCCGCCTGGGGCGCCTGTTGTACGAGGGTCGTTGGTTCGACCCGCAGAGCCTGATGTTGCGAGAGCCGCTACTGCGGTGGGTCGGTTCGGCGGTCTCAGGAGAGGTAACGCTGCGCTTGCGTCGCGGCGACGACTACTCGATCCTCGATACCACGGGCGAGAACTTCACGTACCACCCCGAGCGCCTGTCGATGGAACGTGTCGAAGACCAGGCATTCGGTCCGCTCGACCGGATCGGGCAGCTGACGATGCGCAATCTCGACATCACCGACAGTCGCACCAAGCTCGGCGTGTACCGCGCCGTCGGCACAATCGGTGCCGGCAGCGTGCTCGAACTCGACCCAACACAAAGCGACGACTGAGCGAGACGCGTTCGCTGAAGTACTTCGGGTACCGAAGTTCGACATGCAGGCCGACGATATGCATCGACTCGACCAGGCGGCTCACGTCCCTCAGAGGCAATCGGTTCATCAGGCCATCTCGGTTACCGATGACGACGGCAATACCGTCGAATCGAGCACGTTCGTGATCCCCGGCCAGTTTCGACCGTGGGCGCCAACCGATGCGTATGTCGGCCCGATCTACCGGGGTCTCGACAGCTGTCCGTTTCCCGACGACTACAAGTCGTTGGTGAGGGCCAGCTGCCGGGCTGGGCTATGTGCTCACACGCCAGCCGATGAGCGTCGCTCAGATCCTCGCGGATGTTCACAACAGCATCCTCAGAATTCCTGCGACCAGTTCGACCCGTTCGGGCATCGTGTTGACGATCACGAACTCGTGATCGGCGTGAGCGCCGCCGCCGACGGCACCGAGCCCGTCGAGCGTCGGCACGCCGAGCGCAGCGGTGAAGTTGCCATCGCTGCCCCCGCCGACCGCCACACCGACGATGCCCGGCATCGCCGCCTTGGCGAGCGGTAACAGTGCAGCAGAGGCCGACTCCGGCATCGGAGGGCGTCCGACGCCGCCGACCGCCTCGACCGTGGCCTTGGGATCAACCGTAGTGAGCTCTGACATCAGACGCTCGATGCGGTCCTTTTCGGCGGTGTTGGTGACTCGCACATCGACCTTGATGCGAGTCTCGGCCGGAACGACATTGTCAGCCGTTCCTGCCCTGGCGACGGTCGGTGTCACAGTCGTACCGGCGGCGCCATCGCCGAACTCGGCGATCCGTAACACTTGGCGGGATGCCTCGATCAACGAGTTGACGCCCTTTTCGGGCTCGAGCCCTGCGTGTGAGGCGCGGCCGCGGACGATGACCTCGAACGTGCCGGTGCCCTTGCGCCCCGTCTTGACGGCGCCGCCATCGGCGCTTGGTTCGAGTACAAGCACGTTTCCGCAGGCCTGGGCGCGTTGTTCCAACAACGCCCGAGAGTGCTCGGAGCCGACCTCTTCGTCGGCTGTAAACAACATCTCGACACCTGTTGCGTCGTCGAGCGAACCGACTGCGTGCATGGCCTGCACGATGCCTGCCTTCATGTCGAACACGCCCGGGCCGGTGGCCTTGCCGTTGGCGATCGTGAAAGGTCGCTCGGCAAGCGCTCCAACCGGGAACACCGTGTCGTGGTGTCCGAGGATCAGCACCCGAGGCTCGCCACCGCCCGACCAGTGCACGTGCGGTCCGGTTGCGCCGGGCACGATCGTGGCCGAGCGGCCCGTGCGTTCAGCAATCAAAGCAGCCAAATTCTCGGCCGATCGAGTCAGTGCCTCGACATCGAGCGAGGGTGACTCGACCTCGACCAGGCGTTGAAGATCGGACACGAGCAGTGCGAGGTCAGCCACGGCGTCACCGTACTGTCCCGGCCCTGACAGGTTGCGTTCGGACCAAGCGTTCCTCAAAAGCGTTACCGCAGCTGCCTGCGGGCAGCTGCGGTAACGGTCGAATTTTGGAGCGCTACGCAGGGCTGCCACGATGTTGTCATGCGACGGTCCCGAACCATCTCACTGCTTGTCACGGCCACGCTGGCCGCAGCCGCGTGTTCGGGCGCGGACAGCAACGATATTCAGCTCGGCGCTACGGATCAGACGAGTCCGCCGACGCCAGTGACCGCCGACGCCAGCGCCACGGATGCAGACGATCTACCTGCCGCATCGACGAAGCCTCCGACAACTGAGCCATCGGAAAGATTCGAACCCGCAACGTTCGCCATCGCGCCGGGAACCGAGCAAGTGACCGTCACCGGGGCCGAGCCAGGCAACACGCTGACCCTCGTCGACCGTGACGGTGCCGACATCGCAACTGGCGCGGTAGACGAGTTCGGTGCGTTGTTGTTCCGCGATGTGGAAGGCGGCTCGATCGTTCGAGTTCGCGATGCCCTGACGCAGACCAGCGAGGTCAAGGTGATGAGCCGCGGCGACACCCCACCGCCTCCGTTCTACGCCGATCAACGGCTTCCCACTGACGGGCTCGGATACATCACGACCCGCGACGGCACCACCTTGTCGGCCAGCGTGTGGCTGCCGGGACCGGCTGACGACGGCCCATACCCGACCGTCGTCGAGTACTCGGGCTACTCCCCCAGCGACCCCGACTCGCAAGGATTCTCCGATCTGCTCGTCGGCCTAGGCTACGCATACGTCGGCGTCAATATTCGTGGCACCGGCTGCAGTGGCGGTTCGTTCAACTACTTCGAGTACACCCAAAGTCTCGATGGCTACGACGCCATCGAAACCGTCGCCTCCCAACCCTGGGTGCAGAACAACCGGGTCGGAATGGTCGGTGTGTCATACCCAGGGATCAGCCAACTGTTCGTGGCCCAAACACAACCCCCCAGCCTGTCGGCGATCACCCCATTCAGCGTGATCGCCGACACAGCGATCTCCACGCTCTACCCGGGAGGGATCCTCAACACCGGGTTCGCCGTCGAATGGGCTAATGACCGCACACGCGAGGCCCAACCAGAGGGTCAAGGCTGGACAACCGGTCGGATCGAGGCGGGCGACGAGGTGTGTGCCGCCAATCAGCGGCTCAGGCTGCAGAACCCCAAGCTGTTGGAGCTGATTCGGGCCAACCAGTTCTGGACCGAAGATCTCGCTGCAGGGCTGGCGCCGCGGCTGTTCGTCGGCCAGATCAACGTCCCGACATTCATCGCCGGCGCCTGGCAGGACGAGCAGACCGGCGGCCACTTCCCGACGATGCTCGATCAGTTCACCGGCACCGATCACCTCTACGCCACCCTGACAAATGGGCTGCACACCGAGGCGATCGGTCCCGCCGTGTTGCCGAGATTGATCGAATTCCTCGATCTGTATGTCGCCGAGCGCACCCCCTCGCTCGGTATCGCCCGCGCCGCTGCACCTCTGTTCGCTTCGGCGTTGTATGGCACCACCGATGTTGCGTTGCCAGCAGTCGACAGATTTGCCGGGATGTCGCACGCCGACGCTTTAGCTGCCTTCGAGAGCGAACCACCGATTCGGGTGCTGTTCGAGGAGGGCGCCGCCGACGGCTTCCCCGCCCGCGCTCCGATGCCTCGATTCGAGGCCGCCTTCGAGGCCTGGCCAATCCCCGACGCGGTCGCCGCCGTGTGGTATTTGACAGGTGCCGGCCGACTTGGTGAATCCCCGAACCAGGATCAGCCGAGCACCGACTACCTCGCCCTGCCCGATGCGATCCCTCCCACCTTCTTCGATGATTCGTCTGGCAATATCTGGTCGGTCGACGTCGAATACGACTGGCAGCAAGGAGGACTCGGCACCTTTGCAGCCTGGGCAACCGACTCGCTCGCCGGTGAGACGGTCGTGGTCGGTTCAGGTTCCGTCGATCTGTATGTCATGTCAAACCTTGGCGATACCGACCTCGAGGTGACGATCACCGAGGTACGGCCGGACGGCCAGGAGATGTACGTTCAAAGCGGCTGGCTGCGGGCCTCGCACCGCACGCTCGACGAGGCGGCGTCAACAGAACTGCGACCTGTTCATGCCCACCTCGAAGCCGATGCCTCGCCGCTACCCGACGGCGTGTTCGAACTTGTTCGCGTCGAGCTGCTGCCGTTTGCCCACGTCTTCCGGGCCGGGTCGAGGATCCGCCTGATCGTCGATGCGCCCGGCGGCAACCGTCCGGTGTGGGAGTTCGACACGATCGCTGGAGGCGAGAAGGTCACGATCGGCCACGGCCCGCTCGTGTCGTCGCGACTCGTGCTTCCAGTGGTGTCTTCCGTCGACGCCCCCGACGAGTATCCCGAGTGCGGCGCCCTACGCGGCCAGCCCTGCCGCCAATACACCGGCCCCTGACGCCGGCCAGACTCAGCGGGCGTTACTCCACGTGCCAGCTTGCACCTGGACTAACACGACCATCGACGGGTGGCGAACCCACCTGGCTCGGATGCCAGGATTGTGGTCGACTGTGAGACATGGATCATCGCGCCGAGCTCGGCGAGTTCTTGCGTGCCCACCGCGATGCTGTCGCTCCAGAGCAGGTCGGCCTGCCACGGGGCACATCCCGACGTCGCACGCCCGGTCTTCGCCGTGAGGAAGTGGCGATGCTGGCGGGCGTCTCGCTGACCTGGTACACGTGGCTCGAACAGGGGCGACGGATCAATGCTTCGCCTGACGTGCTGAGCGCGATCGGTAGGGCGTTGAAACTTGATGAGGCCGGCATCGACCATCTACTCGGGCTGGCACAGCCGTCTTCAAGTTCGTTCGAGGCGCCGCAAGAGGCACCGAGCGCGCTCGTTCGCCTGATCGGCTCGATGGAACCGGCGCCCGCCTACGTGCTCGGTCCTCGTTGGGAGTTTCTGGCGTGGAACGCCGCCCAGGCTCGCCTGTATCCGCGGATCGTCGAGTTGGAAGGCATCGAACGCAACCTGTTGTGGGTGCTGTTCGCCGATCCGTTTACCCGCGAGCTGATAGTCGACTGGGACATCCACGCCCGCCAAGCGCTCGCCGAGTTCCGTGCCGGCACCACCGCCTTCCGCGGTGATCCCGAGTTCGCCGAACTGGTCGAGAAGCTGGCTGCTGAGAGCACCGAGTTCGCGGCCTGGTGGCCGGAACACGACGTGTCCCAGTTCGAGACCCGGATCCGCAGGTTCCGCCACCCGGCCGCAGGAGTCCTCACGTTCGAATACCAGCAGCTCGCCCCGGTGGAGTGGCCAGGTCTACGGGTCGCCTGCCAGCTCCCCGTCCCCGGCGACGACAGCGCCGATCGCCTCGCAGTACGCCACTATCTCGTCTAGTTGCGAGTTGTAGTTGGAAGTTGTTCCTGGGAACCCAGCGGATAGGTCGCTGCGCTGCCTTTCATTCTGCCTGGTTCCCCCGTCACGATTGGTCGCAGTTCGCCTATCGGCTCACGCTTCTGGCACATCTCCCAACTCGGGTACGTTCTAATGGCATGTCACGGCTGCGGCGACACTTCGAAAGCTTGATCGAGCCGGCGGACATTCGCCTCGACGGCGACCGCCCGTGGGACGTCCGCGTGCACGACGACCGAATGTTCCAGCGTGTCTTCGCCAGTGGCACATTGGGGCTCGGCGAGGCGTACATGGACGGTTGGTGGGACTG
>CALFRK010000100.1 GCA_937919625.1 uncultured Ilumatobacter sp. | reverse complement strand
AACGGTCGAGCATCTCTGCGGGGGCCGAGAAGGTCACGACGACGGCAGCGATCACGAAGCGAACGGTACAGTGGATCGCCGTGACAGCCTCGACTCTCGTTACCGGTGGTGCCGGCTACATCGGCTCCCACACCGTTCGTGCCCTCCACGATGCGGGCAGGGCCGTCGTCGTGCTCGACAGCCTCGAACTGGGTACCGCAGAGGCCGTGTTCGACGTTCCGTTGGTGGTCGGTGACATAGCTGACGAGGCACTGATCGAGCGGACTTGCGGCGACCACAATGTCGACACGATCGTGCATTTTGCCGCCTACAAGAACGTCGGCGAGTCGATGCAGCAGCCGTCGAAGTACTTCCACAACAACGTTGACGGCACCGTTCGTCTGCTCGACGCGGCGCTTCGGGCCGGGGTCCGGCAGATCGTGTTCTCGTCATCGTGCTCGGTGTACGGAACCCCATCGGTCGTGCCGGTCGACGAGTCGCAGCCGATCCACCCCGAGTCGGTCTATGCCGAAACGAAGGCGATCGTCGAGCGCGTGCTGCATTGGTACCGCATCACCCACGGTCTGCGCAGCGTGAGCCTGCGCTATTTCAATGCGGCGGGTGCCAGCTTCGACAGCGCAATCGGTGAGGACTGGTCATACGCCCTCAACCTGATCCCGGTCGCGATTCGTGCCCTGCTCACGGGCGACCAGGTGTTGCAGGTGTTCGGCGACGATTACCCGACCCCCGACGGAACATGCATTCGTGACTACATCCACGTCGACGACCTGGCAGCGGCACACATTGCGGCGATCGATCATCTCGATGGCGGTGGCGCCTCGACGGCGGTCAATGTCGGAACCGGGGTCGGATCGTCGGTGTTCGAGGTGCTGCACGGCATCGAACGGATCGCCGGCCGCCCGGTTCCGCACCAGATCGTCGGGCGACGGGCTGGCGACCCGGTCTCCACATTCTCCGATCCCGCCAGGTCGAACAAATTGCTCGGATGGAAGCCGCAGTACGGCATCGAAGAGATCCTCGAGACCGCGTTTCGCTGGCACCTCCGCCAGTTCGACGAATCGAACCGCTGACATGCCCCACGCCTGGGCGGCCGAGTGATGGGCGCACCGCTCCCCGATCGTTTCGTCACCGCATCACCGAACCCTCTGGCGACGGTCCCTCCCAACGCCAGCCCCAGGGTGTCGTTCGTGACGGTCGCCTTCGGCACCGGGCCGATCATCACTGACAGCCTGGTTTCACTGGTCGCGTCGCTCGATTCAACATCGATCCAATACGAGTACGTCGTCGTCGACAACGCCCATCCCATCGCTACCGACCACACCGTCAACACCCTGCTGCTCACAACACACGGCGTTCGGATTGTCCGGTCGCTGACCAATCTCGGCTTTGGCGGCGGGTGCGAGCTTGGGGTTCGCGAATCGACCGGCGACATCATCGGCTTCGTCAACCCCGATGTGATCTACGAACCGGGGTGGATCGAGCCGTTGCTCGACCAGCTCGACCGACCCGAGGTCTCGATCGCGGCACCGGTACTGCTGAACCCCGATAGGTCCGTGCAAGAAGCCGGGCACCAGCTGTGGAGCGACGGCTCTGCTTCACCGATCGCCGTCGCCCCCGAGCCCGGTGACGTGACGACACCCGACTATGCCTCTGCCGCATGTTGGCTGGTCCGGCGCGCCGAACACCAGAGGCTGGGCGGGTTCGACCCCGCCTTCTTCCCTGCCTACTACGAAGACGTCGACTACAGTTTGCGAGCTATTTCGAAGGGCGGTTCGACGGTCGTGGTCGGCAGTTCGCGGGTCGTGCATCGGAAGGGATCATCAACCACCGACGCACGGATTCCAGATACGACTCGGCAACGTCTGCTGCTGCTCGACCGCTGGCCTGATCTGGCCGCAACCCAGTCTTTGCGACCCGTCGGGCCTTGAATCGGGTCAGTCCGTCGTCGGCGGGGCGACGACCCTGACCAGCTCGGTCACGGTGCTGTCGATCCGATCGAGCTTCGCACTCAACTCGTCGAGCTGTGGCCGGGGCCCGCCAGAGGCAACATCGACTGGCGCCCCGCCGCTGTCGATTCGGGCAACCACCAATTGGAGTTCAGCGAGCTTCTGCTGCAGATCACGAATCGCTGCGCCTTGGTCGTCGAAGGCGAACTGGGTGCGTCTGGCCCCGCGCACGATCCACGCCAACTGATGTTTCATCCGCCCAGGCCCTCCAGCCGCTCGCTGACAGCGCCGATGCGGGCGGTGAGGTCACCGACCGAGCTGCGGCTCTCCTCGCGTGCCGCCTCGAGACCGCCGCGCAGAGCGGCAACCTCGCCGCGGAGTTCGTCGAGTTGGGCCCGAAGCTGCTGAACCTCCGTGCTGCCCCGAACCATCCAACGAACCTGTGTTCTCAAGCGACCCATGTCACGACCTCTCCTCGTGCCGGTCGGCCTGACGGCACAGACCAGCGATCCAGAGCCCGGCGTGGACCGGGCTCGACTGTTCCATCATGCTGTTCCGAGCGGCGGCCGCCAAGCCGACGCGGTGCTGCTCGTCATCGACCATCCGCCGCATCGCATTGGCAGCCTGATCGAGATTCGGTTCGGCCCACACCGCCTCGGTCGGGTAGTACCCCTGGCGATCGGTCACGGCGATCAGCTCGGCATCGACCAAGACCGAGTTCTGGTCGTGCATGAATTCGAGGTTGCCCGAGTACCGCGTGGCGATCACAGGTACGCCGAGCCACATCGCCTCCATCAGGTGCAAGCCGAGACCCTCCGACCGGTGGAGTGAGACAAGACAGTCACTGTGGGCGATCAACGCCATCTGGTCGGCCCGGCTGAGATGTTGATCGGTGACCGTGATGTCAGGGCGTTGCGCTGCTGCCAGTTGGAGCTGCTCGTGCTCTGACCACCGCTGCTCGCCGTTCAAGGTCTTGACCAGCAACAGCGGGCCGTCAACTGATGGTGTCGGGAAGGCGCGCACAAAGGCATGGATCGCGCCGAGCGGGTTCTTGCGATCGGTGATGCTGAGATGATCGAGCGTCACCAGGAAGACGAACCGCTCGGTGGGGAGTCCGAGATCGGCACGCGACCGGTCGGAGATGGCCGGTTCGGGAACGGGCACGTGCACGACGTTGACTGGCTTGTCGGTTACGCCGCGGAAGGCGTCGGCGATGAACGCCGTCGCTGCCCACACCTCATCGACCAACGCCACATTGGCCACGATCCGCGGAGGGAGATACGACAGCTCCCAGAACCAAAACCCGATCGTTGTCCGGCCTTCGAAGACCGCCGGCCCGTGGTCGGCCGCGAAATAGCTCATCTGATCGCAATGGACGGTGACGAGGTTGGTGTCGTACAACAGCTCGGTCGTCAGCGGCGGCACGTCGGTCGCCGTGGGGCTGGCAGTGCGGTGATAATGCAAGGCGCCAGTGGCCACTCGAGCGGCATCGAGCGCTGAGTAGATCCGTCGCGTGAAATCCCCCAGCCCAGAGTCCGACGACACGTAACCGATCAAATTGACACCGGGGCCGCGGCCGATGTCGGACCATGTCGGTGACAACGCGTCAACTCGGGCGCGGATCAACGGCGACCTGCCATCCGAATGCCAGCTCCCGGCTGCCCAGGCGAGGAAGCGGTCGCGGTCGACCCCCATCGGCTGCGGGAACGCGGCGTGGAGGTCGGGGCGGCGGACCCACTCCTCGAACCAGTAGCGGCCGAGAATTCCGCCACTTCGTGGAGCGGGGGACTCGAGCCACTCGAGTAGCCCCGGCCCGCTGAAAGGCTCGGGAGGAAGATCGCCTTCACCCCGCGCCCCGGCGGCCAGCGCATCGCTCATCAACTTGCGAATCGACACGTCAATCGCGATGCCGCCCGGCAACGAGACGGGGCAACGTACTCCGCGCCATTGAGGGAGCGTGTAGGCCACCGCATCCGCCAGATTCGGGTCAGCGGACAACATCGCTCGCGGACGGCGATCGGCAAAGCTCAGGTGCCACGGTTCGAGTCGGTCGACGTCGTCGATATCGACGACATACGGAGCGGAAGGACATTGACCGATCGTCCAACCCACAATCGCGCCCCGCTCGGCGCGCTCGACCGTTGTCGCGGCGGCGGTGATCGCCAGCTCGATCAGCGGGCCGATTCGGTCGTCCGGTCGGCTGGACGAGAGCAGGTCGCCGAGCGAATCGATCGCCGACACTGCCGCCGGACAGACGCCGAGGATCGCGTCCGACCACCTACCCCGGACCGTGCGATCGGCCTCATTCGGTGCCAGACCGTCGTAAGGGATCGAGTGAAGCGAACGCTCGACGACCTTGACACCACGATCGGGAATCATGTGGGCAATGTCGCCTGCCACGCCGACGGAACCGACCCGAAGTACGACAACGGGTTGTCCATGTTCGCGGAGCAATCGAGCAACCGTCCGTGCAGCACGGGCCCATTCATAGATTTCCGGGGTAAGCGCCGTCAGGAGGCGACCCCAGCCGATGCCGAGTGGATCTGCAAGGTCAAGATCGGCCCACCGGACACCAGGGGCCGCCACGGCAGGCCGACGATGCGGGTCGCCACCCCAAACAGCAGTGAGGTCGAGGTCGGGTCGGTGGGAAAAGAGCTCGGCGGCCAACCCGGACGCGTCGATCGTGCCGGCCGGCACGATCAAACAGACGCTGACCCCCGCCGGCTGGCGAATCCCGCTCAATCCGGTCCGCCGGGGCGCAGGCGCGACGTAAGTCGGCGCAGGACATTGGGACGAGACTCGATTGCTGGCGCACCGGAGCGCAGCGGGCGCTCGAGCCAGTCGGATCGTCTCGGTTCCAGATTCATGTTGTAGTACGGGTCATTGTTGATCGCGTAGTGCCACCGTTCGTTGATGAACTCGTACTCGCCGTCGGCCAGTTCAGGCACGCGGGTGCGACTTTCGAAGTGATACCAGGTGGCCCACGGCGTCCACACGATTCGGTGGCCGGCGGCGCGCAGCTTCAGACAGAAGTCGACATCGTTGAAGTTGAGCGGCAGCTCGGTCGGGAACCCGCCGACCTGCTCGAATGCCCGCCGATCGACCAATGCCGCAGCGGCAGTGACACCGCTGCACTCACGTTCGACGGCGAGCGGGCGCAGCGGCCAGGGCCCTGGCGAATCACCCGGCCACCCGAGGCATGCATGCCGAAGGTCGTAGTGGTAGACGTGGCCGCCATGCTGGAGTGTGCCGTCGGAGAACAACAGTTTGGCGCCGACGAGGGCAACGCCCGGCGTCTGCAGGTGGGCGACCATCAAGTCGATGCTGGTCGGCTCGATCAGTTCGGTGTCATCGTTCAACAACAGCAACAGGTCGCCCGAGGCGTGCACCGCGCCGAGATTCATCTTGTCCGAGAAGTTGAACGGTTTGTCGTACTCGACCAACTTGAGCTGATCGCCGGCGATTCGGCGCAGCGCTGCCAGCACCGGATCGGGCGTTGCTGAGTCGTAGATGACCACGAATTCGAGCTCACGATACGTGGACCGATCGAGCAGGCTCTGAACGGCGTCGACGACGAACACCCGCGTCGCCCCCCAGACGCGCCCTGCAGATCCACGGGTCGGGATGATCACGCTGACCAACGGATGCTCGGTCAGCTCACGGCAGACGCGGTAGCAGCCTTCGTGCTCGGTCAGTTCGACAGTGGCCCGGATCCCGACCCGGTCGCAATGATCGGCGACCGCCCTGACCCCTGCCTCGAACGCCCACGGTTTGCTGTCGGAATTGGTCGTGACGCTGTTCGGGGACTGACGCCAGTGGTACAGCACCTTCGGCACATGGCCGACGCCCCGAGCACGTTCGGTGAGCCGCAGCACCAGGTCGTGATCCTGGGCACCGTCGAATCCCGGCCGGAACCCTCCGACCCGCTTGACCAACGAGTGGCGTGCCACGAGAAAATGGGTGATGTAGTTCTGGCTGCGAAGCCGCTCGGGCGAGAAGTCCGGCTTGTACGACGGTGTAGCAAACCGGCCGTCGGGCCGCAACAGGTCGTGATCGCTGTAAACCACGTCGATCTCGTCATGGCATGCCGCCGACATCGAACTCAGGGCCCGCCGGGTGAGCACGTCGTCGTGATCGAGTAATGCAATCAGCTCACCGGTCGCCGCGGCCAGCGCATCATTGCTGGCGGCGACGATGCCGCCGTTGTCGGTGCGCCGGATGACGCGCACCCGCTGGTCGGCGGCGGCAGCCCGGTCGAGCACCTCGGAAACCCATGGTCGTGTCGAAGCATCGTCGACAACGATGTGCTCCCAGTCGGCGAAGTCTTGGTCGCGTACCGAGCGAAGGCATTCCTCGAGATGGGCCCGTTCGGGATCGTGGACGGCCGTGAGCACCGAAAAACGGGGGGCCACGGTGGTCACCTCAGAGCAGCCGCGAGCGCACGGCGCGACCGACTCGATCTCGACTGTTGCGCAGCGTGTTGAACACGGCCCGCTGAAAATGGTCCTGGTCTTGACGGGCTCTGGCGAGCGCCGCCTCGAGCTCGTTGACGCGGCCGCGGTACACACCTTCTGCGGCTTCGGCGCCCTTGGCAGCATCGCTGGCGGCCAGCAGGTCGAGGCGCAGATCTGCGTACGACTGCTCGGACGGACCGACGAGTTGGCGGAGTCGATCGACCTCCGCCCGGAGCGCGGCCACGTCGTCGTCGGAACGTTGTTCGGACATCGGGCGAAGTGTAGTGGCCCCACTGTGCCCGCCGATGACGGGAAACGGAGCGATACAACTCCTGGCCTGCAACCTTGCCGCAACGCTAACCGACCGAATATCGCCGGTACATCCGACCTCGACCGCCTGGCGGTCGCCCATGCATGCGAAACGTAGTGCTGGGATTCGGTGGCATGGTCCGCCCACCGGAGCGTGCGAGATAGCATCACAGGATGCCCGTTGCCCCCTCAGGGAGCGATGTCGTCGTCTGTGTGTCGCAGCTCTCGAAGCGTTTTCGGTTGTTCCACGAGCGACACCAGTCGCTCAAGCAATCGCTGCTCAACCGGCGCCGCAGCAGCTACGAGGAATTCTGGGCCCTGCGAGACGTCAGCTTCGAGGTCTTCAAGGGCGAGACATTCGGGATCATCGGCCACAACGGCAGCGGCAAGTCGACCTTGCTCAAGTGCCTCACCAAGATCCTGCAACCCGACGAGGGTTCGCTCGCCGTGAACGGCTCGATCTCGGCGCTGCTCGAACTCGGCGCCGGCTTTCACCCCGAACTCAGCGGCCGCGAGAACGTATATCTGAATGCGGCCATTCTCGGCGTGCCGCGACGCCACATCGAGCAACGGTTCGACGAAATCGTTGAATTCTCGGGGCTCGAGAAGTTCATCGATGCCCCGGTCAAGAACTACTCCTCGGGCATGTTCGTGCGGCTCGGTTTCGCGGTGGCAATCAATGTCGACCCCGACGTGTTGATCATCGACGAGGTGCTGGCCGTCGGCGATGCTGACTTCCAGGCCAAGTGCGGTGACAAGATCGCCGACTTTCGCGACAGCGGCCGGACCATCGTGCTGGTGACCCACGCGATGGACGATGTCATACGTCTGTGCGGGCGGGCGGCGTGGATTGATCATGGCGACCTGCGAATGCTCGGCAGCCCGCACGACATCACCGACGCCTACATGCAGACAACCCATCAGGGCCGATCGGTGCAGCATCTGGATGGCTTGCGCTGGGGTAGCGGCGAAGTTCGTGTCGACTCGGTCGAGATTCTCGACGGGGCACTCGAACCGGTGACATTTGCGAAATCCGGCAAGCCTCACTCGATCCGAGTCCACCTTTCTGCCGAACACCCGGTGATCGCGCCAGAGGTGGTGCTGTCGATCTACGACCAGAACGCGACCTTGATCACCGAGGTCAGCACCCGATCGCGAGATGCGTTCATCGACCAGATTCACGGTACGCGCTCGATCAGCCTCGAGATCGATTCGCTGCCATTGGTCGAAGGTACGTACGAACTGACCTGCGCCGTCGTCGACGAAAGTGGTCAGCGCGAGTACGACGTTCGTAGCAGATTCGTGCGCTTCGACGTGCTCAAGGGCGACAGCAACGACGTCGGGCTCGTCACCCTCGGCGGCGCCTGGAATCTCGGCTGATCAGAGCTCTTCGGCGAAGCGACCTTCGAGTCGGTTGAAGATCCACCAGCCGACGAACAAGGCCACCACAGCGAAGACCATCAGCGTTGCGAGGTCGATCAGACGCGGCATTCTCAGGTCGTACATCAGGTTCCTGTAGATCCGAACGACGACCGTCAGCGGCATGTGCTGATAGATCCGCTCCAACCAGAACGGCATACGGTTGATCACCAGGTGCGGCGGATACACGACGGGAGTGGCGAAAAACAACGCCTGAACCAGGATGCTCCAGAGGTACGACAGGTCACGGAAGAACACATTGCCGGCCGCCAGCGCCAACCCGACCCCGGTACAGAACACAGCGAGGAGCACGGAAGTGAACACGATCAGGGGAAGCCAGACCAGTACGACGTTTCCGGCCAACAACAACGCCACGGAGAGCACCGTCAGTTCGATCCCCAGCGTGAACAGTCCAGCGACGACGGTCGAAATGATGAGATGTTCGCGAGGGAACGCCACCTTGCCGACCAACGACGCGTTGGCGATGATGCTTCCCATCGCGGTCGTCACCGAAATGCTGAAGAACGTCCATGGCAACAACCCACACAACAGAAAGAACGCGTACGAGCTGAGACCACTTGGGTCGCCCGCATCGGGAGTGGCCCGCAGAACCAGCGAGAACGCGAACGTGTAGATCAGCATGAAAGCGATCGGGTTGAGCAGCGACCAGCCCCAACCGAGAACACTGCGCTTGTAGCGACCACGCAACTCGCGAAGTGTGAGGTTCCACAGAAGCTCGCGTCGCGCGATCAGTTCACTCGCGGATGACATGGACGCGCAGCGTACTGGGGGCTGCGCCGGCCTTCACCCGATCGGCGAGTGCGCGATCCGGGGCCAGGCGGACCGACCTGCAGTCGAGAGGGCGAGGTCAGAACAGAATCAGCTGGTACAGCGTGTTGAGCGCCGCCCCACCGGCGACGCAAGCAACCAGAACCATGGTGGCGCGCGTCGTGATCGCCGACGCGGCTGCGACAACCACCAAAGCGACCAACGGCAACCCGAAACGGGCCGGCGCAGGGAAGTCGGAACCGCTGAAATAGGCAAAGTAGAACGTGTAGAAAGGCCCGGCGAGCAGCATCGCGGCCAAGCCCACGCGCGAGATCCATGCGGCGCGGATCTTGCCGACCACGACAAAGGCGGCCGCGAACATCAGCGCAATCAGCAGCCAATTCGTCAGTTGGATGAACGAGATCGTGACCTGTGAACGCAACGGCGTCGTCAGCAGCGGGTTGATGACGGGCGTGAATACCGAGGGGAGTTGTTCCAGCATCTTGCTCAACGAGACCCCGGTCGTCTCGTGTTTGGAGAACATCGGTGCGCTCGACATCACTTCGGAGACCGACGTGTTCCGGGGGAACAGAGCTTCCCGGGTGCGGGACGAGTATTCGAGCCTGAGTACGACGATCCCTGCCAACACGATCGCTGGCGTCACGCGTCGGG
>CALFRK010000099.1 GCA_937919625.1 uncultured Ilumatobacter sp. | reverse complement strand
GCGTGAGCCGCCAGGCGAACTGCGACCAATGGTTGCGGGGGATCGTGCGGAATCAAAAGGAGCGCAGCGACATATCCGCAGATCCCTGGAGCGTGAGCCGCCAGGCGAACTGCTGGGACTCCTAGACTGCCACCCGTGTTCAACCTTCAGGGCAGTGAGATCGTCATCATCCTGCTGCTTGCGCTCGTTGTGCTTGGCCCCGAAAAGCTTCCAGATGCGATGCGCAAGGCGGGCAAGTTCTATGCCGAGCTGAAGAAGATGTCGACCGGGTTCCAAACCGAGTTTCGGGCGGCTGTCGAAGAGCCATTGAGAGAGTTCAAGGAGACCACCAACACGATCCGGGACTCGGCCGACTTCACGAAGCTCACGACCGGCCAACGTTCCGAGAAGCCTAAGTCGGCCGAGATGGTGGCTGCCCCTGACCCCGACGCCGTACCGACCGATGACCTGCCATTCCAGCCCGACGCCGCCAACCCGGCTTCGACACCCGACGCCGATCCGGTCGCGCCGACGGACCAGGAGCCGTTCCTGAGTGTGGTCGTTTCGGGCGGCACGGCCAAGGCAGTTGTGGCGCCGTCCGATCGCACCCCTGACGCCTTGTCAGAGTTCGAGAACCTGCCGTCGGTAAAGTCGGCTGCGCCGGCGGCTTTCTCTGGTGCCCAGATCTCCAGTTCTGCCGTGCCCGCTGGCAAGTTGACGATTTCGGCCGGCGCTCCTGATTCGTCTGGTGAGCAGTCCGGAAAAGCGTCCCGCCAGACACCCATCGAGACGCCCGACGATTCGCCGACGGAGGACCCTGCCGGCGTAGCGAGCGAGCTCGGCGACGACGGTCCCAAGAAGGGCTCGGCGTGACCCGGTTTTCGTTCGGGAGCACGAAGGACATCGCTCCCGAGGGCCAGATGAGCCTGATGGAACACCTGGCCGAGCTGCGGATGCGGATCATCCGGGGCGGGCTCGCTGTGGTTCTCGGTTCAATCCTGGTAATCGCCTTCTACGACACGGTGATGGGTTGGCTGCTCAAACCGTACGCCGACCTGTGCCGGCGCCAGCCGCCTGACTATTGTGGCCGCTCCTTCGACCCCGAAACAGGCAAGGTCTTGTTGTTCAACTCCGATCCGATCGAGGGCTTGTCGACACGTCTTCGGATTGGTTTCTACGGTGGAATAGTGCTTGCACTGCCCGTTTTGTTGTGGCAGCTCTGGAAGTTCATAGTGCCCGCCCTGCATAAGACCGAACGTGGCTACACCGTTGGTTTCGTGGGTTCGTCGGTGGTGTTGTTCGCGACCGGTGGCTTTATCGCCTTCACTACGCTCGAACGAGCCCTCGAATTCCTTATCAGCTGGGCGGGCGAGGACGTCGACCCGTTGTTCCAGGTGCAGGCCTACGTACGGCTCGTCACGTTGATGGTGGTGGCCTTTGGCGTCGGCTTCACGATTCCGGTGCTGCTCGTGTTCCTCCAGCTGATTGGGGTGCTCACCCCACAGGTTCTTCTGGGGGCGTGGCGATACGCGATCGTTGGCACGTTCTTCGTCGCCGCTGCGATCACGCCATCCGGCGACCCGATTTCGCTGATGGCCCTGTCGGTTCCGATGGTCGTGTTGTATTTTGTGGCGATTCTGATCGGACGCTTCGTGCAACGCCGCCGCCGGCGCGCTGAGGCCTGACCGATTCAAATCGGTGCCCGGCCAGGCGTGTGCCAGCTGCGAGACTGAACGGGTGCGATCCGACCGCGACGCGATTCTGGCGCGCTACCCATTCGAACTCGACGCCTTTCAAATGGCAGCGCTCGATGCGCTCGACGACGGACTCCATGTGATCGTCGCCGCGCCCACCGGAAGCGGTAAGACGGTCGTCGCAGAATACGGCGTGGAGACAGCAATTCGTGACGGGCGGCGAGCGTTCTACACCGCACCGATCAAGGCGCTCTCTAACCAGAAGTATCGAGACCTGGTCGAGGTACATGGCGACCACAAGGTCGGTCTGCTAACCGGTGACAACGCCGTCAATGGCGACGCCCCGGCGGTGGTGATGACGACCGAGGTCCTGCGCAACATGATCTACGGCGGCCGCGACTTGGCCGACTTGGCGGTTGTTGTGCTCGATGAGGTGCACTTCCTGCAAGACACGTATCGCGGGCCCGTATGGGAGGAGGTCATCATTCACCTCCCGCAACACGTCCGGCTGGTGTGCCTCTCGGCCACCGTCAGCAACGCCCAAGAGCTGGCCGACTGGATCGAGACTGTAAGGGGCCCGACCCGCGCCGTCGTCGAATCGCGGCGTCCGGTGCGACTCGACAATCTGTATCTTGTCGCCGACCGAACCAACGATCGGTTGCGGTTGATGCCAACAATCGTCGACGGGCGGCCGAATCCGGACGCGTTGCGACTCGATGCCAGCGGCGTACGCCACGGAAGCGGTCGCCGCCACGACCGGGACCTTCGCGGCGGCGGCCAGCGCACGCTGGCAACACCCGGCCGAATCGAAACCGTCGAGTTGCTCCGTCAGCAAAACTTGCTGCCGGCGATTTTTTTCATCTTCAGTCGGGCGCAGTGCGACGAGGCGGCCCGCAACTGCACCGCCACAGGGACGCGGCTGACCGACGACTTCGAGCGAAACCGAGTTCGGCAGATCGCCGCTAGACGGCTGGATGGCCTGGTCGAGGCAGACCTCGAGGTGCTCGGCTATCAGCAGTTCATCGTTCAGCTTGAGTCGGGGGTGGCGGCCCACCACGCGGGCATGGTGCCACCCTTCAAGGAGGTTGTCGAAGCCTGCTTTATCGAGGGATTGATCAAGGTCGTCTTTGCGACCGAGACGCTCGCGGTCGGTGTCAACATGCCCGCCCGCAGCGTGGTGATCGAGAAGCTGACCAAGTTCACCGGAGACCACCACGAGGGGCTCTCTGCGGGCCAATACACCCAGCTCACAGGCAGAGCGGGTCGACGCGGTATCGATGAGCTAGGTAGCGCAGTGGTGCTCTGGAGTCCGTTCGTGCGGTTCGACCAGGTGGCCGAACTGGCAATGAGCCGCAGTTTCCACCTTCGCTCAGCGTTTCGGCCGACGTACAACATGGCCGCCAATCTGGTTCGGACCTATGACGCGCAGACAGCTCGCCAGTTGTTGTCACTGTCGTTTGCCCAGTTCCAGTCCGACCGCGACGTCGTTCGCATCGAGAGTCGGCTCCAACGTCAACGCGAGCGCCTCGCCGGCTTATTGGACGAGGCCAAGAGTCCGTTCGGCGACATCGACGACTACATGGTCGAGATGGATGGCACCAGGGGGCCCCGCGGCCGTGATGACCCGACAGAACTGGCCATGATGGGCATGCGCCCAGGGGCGCTGATCCATGTCTCGAAGGGGAAGTACTTCGGACCGGTCGCTGTCGTCGCCACTGCGAACCGTAAGGGTGGTCTCAAACTGACAACTATCACGCCCAGCGGGCATGCCTTGCATCTGGTTGCCGGCGACTTCGACGTGCCCCCTCGCCAGATTGGCCGGGTCGTGCTGCCCGGCAACTATTCACCGAACCGCAAGGACTACCGGGCCGAGGTCGGTCGCAGGGTGCGTTCGGCGAAACTTGCCCCTGTCGACCGGAGCAGCAGCGTTGGTCGAAGCCACCCGCGCCCGGGAACCGGGCTGCATCCGGTCGAGCAAGATCCAGACCTAAAAGCCCGTCTGAGCGCCGCTGGTCAGGCCGATCGTGTGCGTCGAGAGGTTGCCGAGCTCGAACGCAAGGTTCGGCACCGCAACGCAACACTTGTCAAGCAGTTCGACGGTGTATTGGCCGTGCTGACCGGACGAGGGCACCTCGATCCCGAGGTTTGGCAACTGACCGATCGTGGCGAGATGCTGGCCAGGGTGTTCCACGAGAGCGACCTATTGGTCGCGGAGGCGATCCGGCTGGGATTGCTCGATGATGTCGATGCACCTACTTTGGCTGGGCTGGTTTCGACATTCGTCTACGAGCACCGATCACCCAACGATCCACCGGCGCCATGGTTCCCCAACCGCCAGGCAATCGATCGTTGGCGGCAGATCGAGCGTCTGAGCATCGAACTTCGCACGCTGGAAGCACAACACGAGCTAAGCCAACATCGACCACCCGAACCGACGTTTTTTGCGATCGCATATGCGTGGGTCGCCGGGGAGGGCTTTGCCGAAGTAGTCGCCGAGCAAGACCTGACCGGTGGTGACTTTGTTCGCACGATCAAACAGCTGATCGACGTGTTGGGGCAAGTCGCCGTCGTTGCCCCGAATACGACGACGCGGGCGACGGCCAGACGGGCGTCCGACGCAGCCTTTCGAGGGGTTGTTGCAGACGCGTCGGCGATCGACTCGCCATGACGATCCGCAAAGGTGAGCAATGGGGGACCACGGTGCCGAGGCCCGAGCATTTGCGGATCGCCTCCACCGATCGAGAACTGGCAGGGCTGGTTGCTGCCGGAGTGGAACAACCACTCGGCGTCTCAGGCGGGGATGTGTTCGGCACTGTCGGGGCGGCTGCCGTCCGTGACCCGATGCAACGGCTACCGATGGATGTGTTGCGGGTACAGGCCGACGGACTATCACACTGCGCCGTCGCCCATGTGATCGTTCGCCGGTCATGGTGGCGGGGAGGCATACTCGCAGTCCACAACGTCGACCATGTTGGGCACTGGAACATCGCCCCACGTGCCCACCCCAACGACGGTAGATTCGATGTTGTCGAGGTTGACGCCAGGATGCCTATCCGTCAGCGCTTGCAGGCTCGGCGGCGTCTGGCGCAGGGCACCCATGTTCCGCATCCGATGATTTCGACGCGAACCGGGACCCGCGAGTCGTGGCATTTCGACCTTCCTCAGCGCTTGTTCGTCGACGGAGAACACGTCGGATCGGCGCAAGATCTGACTGTCACCATCGAGGCGGACGCGTTCTCGATACACGTGTGACACCAGCGTGTCCCGAAGGTCCCTAGGTCGCCGGTGCGGGCCTCCTACGATGACCATCCGTGACGGTCTACGTGCCAGAGGAGTTCAGCTCCGACGAAGCCGATGTACTGCGGCGATACTTCACCAACCTCGACGGACCAGTGTTTGCTCTGGTCAATCTCCCCGAGGTGGTGAAAGGCGCCTTGTTCGCGCGCTACAGCCGTAGCCCGAAGAGCCTACGCCGTCTGTTCCTCGATGAGTTCGTCAACGATCTCGACATCGAAGGCGACGAAAGTATCGATGCCACGATCGGTCTCGAGCGCGCCGAAGACCTGTACGAAAAGGTGTTCTTGGAGTACGGGGACGACTCGGTCGCCCAGCTCGGTGGCGTTCATCTGGCCTGCGAGCAGTCATCAAACATCATGACCAAAATCCTCGAGTGGGGTCGCTTGATGAGCTATCTCGAGCAGAGCACGCGGTATATCAGCTACGACTCACGACTCGGCGGCCGGTATCGCTTTTTCCGAGACCCCGATGTGCTCGCCAGCTCACTCGGTACGCGCTACGTCGGAGACATGGACCGAATCTTCGACGCTTACTCGACGGCGGTCAACACGGTCACGAATCACGTCCGTGACACGGTTGCCCGCGACCCCGACGACAGCGAATTCGTGTATCGCCAAGCCACGCGCGCCAAGGCGCTGGATGCGACCCGCGGCATGTTGCCGGCCGCTTCATTGTCGAACCTCGGGATCTACGGCACCGGTCAGGCGTTCGAGTCGCTCTTGATGCGAATGCGCGCTCACCCGTTACCGGAAGCCCGGCATTATTCGGATCTGATGCTGCACGAACTACGCAAGGTGATTCCGAGTTTCCTGCGGCGCGTTGACATTGCCGAGCGTGGGGGCCAGTGGAGCGAATACCTCTCTACGACACGGACCGACACGTCCGAACTCGTGCAACAATTGTTCGGCGCCGTACCCACCGAATTGGCGCCGGAGGTGTCGCTGGTCGATTTTGACCCCGACGCCGAACGCAAACTGCTGGCAGCGATCTGCTATAGCCACTCACACCTCTCGGAGTCGACGCTGCTCGACCGGGTCGAGCGGTTGGGCAGCGACGAGAAGGTCGCCTTGATCCGGTCATACATAGGCGACCGTGTCAACCGCCGCCACAAGCCGGGGCGGGCGTTCGAACGGATCGATTACCGGTTCGATGTGCTGTCAGACTATGGGGCGTTCCGAGACCTGCAACGGCATCGCATGTTGACCATCGAGTGGCAGACGCTGACGCCAAACCACGGTTATGCCAGGCCAGACCTGATCGAATCGTCCGGCCTTGGGCCGTTGTTCGACGATGTGATGGACCGCTCAGCGCGACTGTACGACGCGATGCGTCCTCAGTTTCCTGAACAGGCCTCGTACGCCGTGGTGATGGCATACCGCCTCCGTTACGTCATGCAGTTCAACGCTCGCGAGGCGATGCACATGCTCGAATTGCGATCCGCGCCTCAGGGTCACCCGTCGTATCGGCGTGTTGCGCTCGAGATGCATCGGTTGATCGCAGACGAGGCTGGGCACCACGCGATTGCCGAGGCGATGAGCCACATGACGACCAAGGCTCCGGAGCTGGAGCGCCTCGCGTCCGAACGCCAAGCCGAGTCCCGGAGGGGAGTGTGACGGGTGTCACATACGTCTCCGGCGGTGTCCTGCTCAGAGCGGCCTAGTATCCGGCGCGACCGCCAAGTAAGGGAAGACAATGGCAGACGACGACGAGACCAGAATTGACGACGACGAGGACGATGACACCGCCGACATCGAACCCGACGAAGATCTCGACGACGACGATGTCGTTGAAGAGACCGACGACGACGACGTCACCGACGACGACGACGAAGAAGAAGAAGAAGATGATTCAGCGGCACGGGTTCGTAAGCGCAAGGTTGCCGAAGAAGAAGACGATGACGATGACGACATCATCGCCCCTGACGATGTGGAGGCTGACCTCGACACCATTCTGAAGGATCGAATGGTCACCACTACAGAAGACGATGACGATGATGAAGAAGAGGTCGTCACGCCCGTCGACCGCAGCGACGCACCGGCTGGGATACAACCCAAGCGCGCTGACGAGGTCCTCTGTACGAGCTGTTTCTTGTTGGTGCGTACCAACGCCCCAGGCTGTCCGGTCGAAGACGACGCCTGTCCGGTATTCGGCTGATTGTGTTGTCCTGGGATGACCAGGTCGGGCGATGATCGACCCGCTGATTCGACGTGCTGATGCAGCGGACGCCGATCAGCTGCGTTGGCTCGAAGTCATCGCCCGCACGGCGCTGATCGATCAACGCGGCGGTCAGCGCTGGCTGGCGACCCATGCCGAACGTGGCGGCACATGGGAGGCCACGATCGAATCGGGCGATGTGTTCGCGGCGTACATCGATGATGTGGTCGTCGGGTACCTGGTGGCAACCCACCACGATCAAGTTCTCGAGATCGACGATGTCTTCGTGCACACGCAGGCTCGCGAACTGGGTTTCGGTGACGAATTGCTCGCGGCTGCGTTGACAAGCGGCAGGGCAGCTGGCATGCACCTGCTGGAGGGTGTCGCTCTGCCGGGTGATCGCGATACGAAGAACCTCTACGAACGGGCTGGCATCAAGGCCCGCATGATCGTTGTTTCAACTGAACTCTGACAAACCGGCGGTTCGCAATCGGCTAGATGCCTGACCAGTTCGGGGCGCGCTTCTCGATGAAGGCGGCCAATCCTTCCTTGAGATCATTGGAGCCCATCACGCGGCGAGTGGCCTCATTCGTCATCTGGATCAATGACTCGTCGCCCTCGGTTGCAGCGGCCCTCACGACGGCCCTGGACTCCCACACCGCGATCGGAGCGCAGGCGGTGATCTGGTCGGCCAATGCCAGCGCCTCGTCGAGCGCCGCACCTGGCGCGGATAGTCGCGAAACGAGGCCGAGGGCGTAGGCCCCGCTGGGCTTGGATCGGTTCGCCGGTAAGAATCGCCTCCATAGCCGCCGCTTGGCCGATCGCCCTCGGCAGCCTGAACAACCCGCCGGCGCCAGCGACGAGATTGCGTTTCACCTCCGCCAGCCCGAATGCCGATCGTGTGCTAGCCACGACCAGATCGGCAGCAAGGATGATCTCTCATCCACCGGCTGTGGCCAGACCATCAACGGCGCCGATAATCGGCTTCTTACGATCGCGGTATACAAATCCGGCGAAGCCGCCGCGAGTGGTCAGCAGGGCTGAAACGCCGCCGCTATCGATCGTTTTGAGGTCGGCGCCTGCACAGAACACCGGACGCGATTGGCCCTCTGTGTTGGCTGCCAGAATGCCGACCCAGACCTCGTCGTCTGCCTCGAGACGATCTACGGCAGCCTCGAGGCCAAGCGCCACCTCGCGATTGATTGCGTTGCGAGCTTCGGGTCGGCTGAGAGTGATGATCGCGACTTGGCCGCGTGCCTCGTATTGAACGATGTCGGACATGCGCCAAGAGTATTGAACGCCTGCCGATCAGAACGAAGGCTGCAGCGAGTCAGCCAGCAGAGGTGTCGTCAATGGTGACCGTTGCGGCGGGTGCCGTGTCGGGCTGTGGCGGTTCGTCAATGGTGACGGTTGCGG
>CALFRK010000098.1 GCA_937919625.1 uncultured Ilumatobacter sp. | reverse complement strand
CGTCGAGAACAGGCCGCTGACCGGCGCGCTGCAGCTCCAGCCGAGCGGGTCGTCATCGATCCGGTTGTGAGCGGCCGGAGTCACAACGAGTTCGCTGTTGTCACGGTTGCAGTACGCCTCGAAGTCCGGGCGACCCAGAACGACTTCGAGGCGTTCGCCGGTCCCGGGTTCCGTACCGAATCGATCGATCGCCTCGATCGCGACGTATGCACCGGTGAAGCCGACGAGCAGCCCCAAGACCATGCGGAACGGACGTGTGTATCTCATGCGTGTTGTGGCATATTCACCGGTTGTTGAGCGATTCCTCGACGAAGGGAAGCAGGAAGGATCGGCATCGCCAAGCGAACTCCTGCATCTCACGCAAGCTGGGATCGTCGAGGCCGTGCACCCGTAGTTCGGGCAACAGTTGGCTGCGATAGTTCTTGACGGTATTGAGCTTGAGCCCGGTCGCGTCGGCCACGTTTTTGTACGTCGCATCCAGTCGTCGGCCCAACAGCACGTTCCACAGCTTGGCGTGACCGTTGTGTGTGATGAGCCGCGAGAATCGCTGGGCGTCGCGTTGTGGGTTCCGGCTTTCGGGTATCAGTGGCTGGATCGCTGGGTCGACCGGAACGTCTTCGCCGGCGAGCACACGCTCGATCATGCCGATCTGGTAGTCGAGCGGCGCCGTCTTGGAAATAACGGTGGCGACGGGCAACAGCTCCCAGGCGTCGCGCAGGGTGCTGCTGACCCAGGCGTCACCTTGCGTCATGATCACGAGTTTGGTGTTGGGAGAGGCTCGGTGGATCTGGGCGAGGGCATCGAGCCCGGAAGCGTTCTCCTGGGGAAATGAAAGGTCGACGAGCGCCAGGTCGTAGCGGTCACGTTCGAGGAACAGTTCGACGTCGCTGACGGCGACACACACATCGACGTCGCATCCGCAACGTTCGTGTACCACGTGGGCAAACAGTTCGGCCAGGGCAGCGGCGTCTTCGACTAGCAGGATTCGGGTCATTGTGCGTGACGCTCCTTGGTGTGGATGGCGGCGTTGGTCGGGATCGGAATCAGTGCGGTCATGGCGGATCCGCCCGGTGCATCGGTTCGCCGTACGGTGCCGGGGGCCAGATCGCGGATGAGTGTTGCCAAGCCTCTGCCCGGGGAGATGCTGTCGAGTTCGAATCCGCCGGCGTCGTCGGTCAGCGTGATCTCGAGCAGCGACGGGTCGTCGGGTTGGCGAATCGCGACACCGATCCGTTTGGCGCCGGCGTTGATCGCGTTCGACATCAGCACCGACACAGCTCGACTGATCAGCTGCCCGGTGCGCTCGTCGACGCGACGCTGGCTGACATCGTGTCGGGGGACTTGATACAGGTCGATACCCAGCGATTGGGCGCGCCGTAGCTGGGGTTGGATGATCTCGTAGAGGTGGGGGCTACCGCCACGCACGATTTCGTCGAGCTGTCGCAGCCGAAGACGGTGGTCGAGGTCTTGCAGCTCGCCACGGATGTGCTGCGAGTCGAGCCCTGCGGCGTCGATCCGCAGCGTGGCGAGACGAATTTCGCTGAGAACGTCGTCGTGAAGCCAGTGGGCGCGCCGGGTGTGTTCGGCGACGATGATGTAGCGCCGCTCGTCGGCGCGTTGCGCATCGGCGAAGGATTTCAACCGGTCGAGACTGCTGATCGTGAGGCCGGCGGCGAGGACGCCGGTCCACATCGCGCAGTAGGCGCCGAGTGCGGCCCTGGGTGTTGCATGCTGCGTGTCGAATACAGCCGTGGCGAGCAGCGCTCCGAGAACGCCGAAGTGCACGGTGCTGAACGCGAACAGGCGAACCCGGCGGCGAGTGGCCGGTGCAATGCCCAATGTCCACAGTGTCAGCAGGCAATCTGATCCGGCGACCATTCCGAGCGGCACCGTGCTCAAGAAGCGGTAGCGGGGTACCAATCCGGCGGTGCCGACGATCAACATCAGGTAGGCCCCCAGCCGCCATGTCACGCTGATCACGAGGTTTGTCGCCGTGCCGGGGTGGCCTCCGAGGAGAGCGATCGGTCTGATGGCCAGCACGAGCGCTGCGACAATGCTGGCCACACCGATACCCGCCAACCAGAGATCTCGCTCGGTCATGCCGCCTTCGCCGAAGACATCGACCCGGCCGGCGAACGCTACCCATTGCACGATCAGCACCATGACCAGCGAAACCAACTTGAATCCGGCAACCGTTCGTTCGCTGACGGTCGGCTTGGCTGAGCCGGCTTGCCAGACCTGGTCTCCGGCGATCAGCGCCAGCGACAAGTCGAGTGCGGGGTATTTGTACCCTGGGGGCGCCGGGATCATCCCCACGATGATCCCACGAACCACTACCGAAGTCACTGCCGAATGACATGTCCCCCACGACATGCCCCATGGCGCGGCCAGGTCGCTGCAGGCCCAGGCGGAGTGTGCCTGCCGCACTCCGGCGTCACGTATTCGGTGAGGCCTCTGGCGCGGCGGGGACGAACTGGGCGATCTGGCGACAGAGTATGTCGACTTCGGCGACCATCGTTCGGTGGTCGCCGATCGGGCCTCCGTAGGGGTCGTCGAGATCGTCGAGCGGTGAGGCGCTCATCAGGTCGGCCGCTCGCCGACCGTCGGCCGCGGCCGCCCGCCAGGCAGCGAAGTCGGCAAGCCCGAACGGCAGGTCGACCGACCGACGTGCCAGCTCTTTCAACGTGAAGGTGCGCGGCCATGCGTCGGGGGCGAGCCCGATCACGTGGCGCAGATGTTGGCGAGTCATGGTGATCACGAGGTCTGCCCCGTCGGTTGCGACGAGCTGGCTCGTGACGAGTCGCGACGCATGACCAATCAGATCGATCTCGAGGTCGCTCGCCGCCCGCACGGTGTGCGCGTGAACTTCCGATTCCCCACCGTGGGTGCCCGCTGATGCCATAGCCACCTGGTAGCCACGTGCCCGCAGATGGCGGGCCAGCAGTTCGGCAGCGACGGGCGATCGGCACAGGTTTGCAGTACAGACCGTCAAGATCCGCAGCGGTACTTGTGCCGTCGTGGTCACGCCTGGTCGGCTCCCACGAGCGCAACCAGATCAAAGCTGAGTTCGGTTCGCAGTACCGGCATCTCGTCGACGGGGGCGATCGATGTGGATCCCCAACCGAGGTCGACGGCGAGCCGGCTGGCCTCTCGTTCGAGCCCTGGCTGGTAGTAGACCGCGCTCGTCGCTGACGGATCCGAGTCGACGGGTGTGACGTCGACGTAGCCGAGCGAGCGCAGGCGATCTGCCGTTTCACCGGCCACCCCGCTCACGCCGCTCGCATTGGCGGTGGCCACCACGAGTTCTTCTGGTGCCAGCGATTCTGGTGCGAGCACGCTGGTCGTGGTGGCGGTCGTGGTGGTGGTGGGCGCCGATGGTTGGGTTGTGGATGGCGCCGGATCAACGGTGGTGGGAGGCACCGATGGCGCCACGGTGGTAGGAGCAGCGGGAACGGTGCTGGACGACGTTGTCGACACGGTCGCCGTGATGATCAAGGCGCCCCCCTCCAACTCGCTCGGTAGGCCGGCGATCGCTATGCCGGCTGCGATTGCGAGCAGTGCGGTGACGAGCAGGGCGAGAATCGATTGCTTCATGGCGGTGGGGAGGCTATCTGTAAAGCCTCGAAGCTAGATCGACCGAAGCAGGATCGAGTGCGGACGCGAAAGAGCCGGCGCCCAAAGACGCCGGCTCTTCTGTGCGAAGTGCTGAATCAGATTGCGATGCTCAGGCTGTGAGGCCCAGGCTCAGCTTGCGGCGCCGTTGGGCTACCAGGAACATGCCGATGCCGGCGGCCAGCAGCACGGCGGCGATCGTCATCGTGCCGCTCGACCCGGACGAACCGGTCGCCGGCAGGCCGCCAGGTGCTGGAACGTTGACAGT
>CALFRK010000097.1 GCA_937919625.1 uncultured Ilumatobacter sp. | reverse complement strand
CGACACGAAATCCAGCGTGACCGGCTCAACATCCTGAACGGCCGGCTCTTCGGATCAGTCACTCCCGAACCCGAACACGATCCTACGACGCCACCTCCGGCAACACCAGAGGCACCCTTCGACGCGCCCAGACCGACACCAAAATCAGGGGTTGACAACAAAGAGGCTTCGCACTGCGGCGGCCGGCGGCCGGATTACAGCGCTCGTGTTATGTGTGCCTCGCGCTGGTCCTTCACCTAGCGCTATTGCCGGATACGTGCGGGGTCATCGAGCGGCGGCGTGAGCGTTCTGATCGGGTGCCGAGCGGATCGACTTGGTGGTGTTACGGGGGCAACGTTGCGAGGGCTCACGTCTGTCTGCCTGGACGCCGGCCGTTCTCGGCGCCGGGTTTGTGCTGATACCACTGCGGATCGAGATGCAGCGGTGGTGCGGAGGCGCCGGGCCGACGGTTGGGCTCGGGGGTGCAGACCATCGGGCTTCGGAACGAATCCGTAGCCGACTGCGAGTGCGTAGAGATCGTTCATGAGTGGATCATCTCCTTGGGCGCGTCGAGGCAGGATTCGTCATCGCGTTGGGTCCCCATGTGCGGTTCGTGTTGGCTGAGCACTGCGACTCCTTCGACGTCGATGCGTGGGAGTCGACGGTCGAGCCAGGCGGGTAGCCACCAGTTGGCGTCGCCCATGAGTGCCATCGTGGAGGGTACGAGGATCATGCGCACGACGGTGGCGTCTACGAGTACGGCCACGGAGAGGCCGACAGCGAACATCTTGACTTCGATGTCGGGTGTGAGCAGAAAGGCTGCGAAGACGCTGATCATGATCAACGCGGCTGAGGTGATCACTCGGGCGGTGGCGGCGAGACCGACCACGACACTGTGGTGGCTGTCGCCGCTGCGGACGTACTCCTCTCGGATCCGACTCAGCAGGAATACCTCGTAGTCCATCGAGAGCCCGAACAGGATCGCAAACATCATCATCGGCAGGAACGGACTGATCGGCACCGTCGTGTCGACACCGATGAATTCGTTGCCCCAGCCCCATTGGAAGACAACGACGACGACTCCGTACGCCGCGCCGATGGACAACAGGTTGACCACCGAAGCCTTGAGCGGCACCACGATCGAGCGGAACACGACCATGAGCAGCAGGAACGACAAGCCGACCACCGCGGCGATGAAGATCGGGAGGCGGGCACTGAGTTTCTCGCTGATGTCGATGAACGCCGGCGTGTTTCCGGTGACGTACGTGTCGAACCCGATTTGTGTGGTGGCAGTCGGCAAGACGTCGTCGCGCAGCGTGTGGACGAGTTCCTCGGTAGCGAGCGCCGACGGCGAGGTCTGCGGGAATGCTGTGATCACGGCGGCGTCACCCGATGGGCTGACGATTGGTTCGGTCGCGAAGTCGACGCCCGGGGTGCTGGCGACGGCGGTGCGAATCTTCGCCAGCTCGGCATTGCCGAACTTGCCGCCCGGACCGGCATCGACGGCGATCGTGAGTGGGGCGTTGAAGCCAGATCCGAAGCCGTCGGCGAGCATGTCGTAGGCCCGTCGGTAGGTCGTCTCGATTCCAGCACTCCCGTCGTCAGCGATGCCCGTGCGCATATCAAGCACCGGTGCGGAGATGACGAGGAGCCCGAGAAGGCTGACGGTTGCGTAGCGCCACGGGTGGCGCCCGATGTGGTCGGCCCAACGGCCCGCCATCGTCTGGTACACGGCCCCTCCCACATCTCCCGTGCCGGCTCGACGTCCGAACCGCCATCGGTCGATCCGATGGCCGGCCAGGCCAAGAAACGCCGGGAGCAGCGTGACGGCACCGGCCATCGCGACCGCCACCGTGATGGCCGACGCGTATCCCATCGTGGCAACAGACGGGATACCAGCGAGCAAGAGGCCGAGCAGCGCGACGACGACAGTGAAACCGGCGAACACGACGGCAGTGCCCGAGGTGGCGTTGGCGAGCGCGGCGGCTTCGGCCGGCTCCTTGCCGTCTTGAAGGAATCCTCGGTGACGGGTGACGACGAAGAGCGCGTAGTCGATGCCGACGCCGATGCCAATCATCGTCGCGATGAGGGGTGACACCGAAGGCACGTCGGTGATGCCGGCCATCACCGTTACGAGTCCCAGCCCGACGAAGATGCCGAACACTGCCGAACCAATGGGGATGCCCGCGGCGATTACGGAACCGAACGCCACAAGCAGTACGACGACGGCGACCATCAGACCGATTGCTTCGCTTCCACCTTCATCTTCGGTTCCGCGGACGATCTCGCGCGACAGTTCGGCGTGCAGTCCGGCGTCCCGGGCGATGCGAATGGCTGCCTCGGCGGCTTCGCCCTCTGCCGCTCCCGGCGGTGTGATGTCGTAGTGGACGGACGCGAACGCGACGCTGCCGTCCGCACTCACCGCCGCATTGGCCGGGTCGAACGGGTCGCTGACCCCGAGTACGTGCGGTCCCTCGGTGAGTTCTGCAAGGGTCGCCTCGATCGCAGTTCGAGCGGAGCGATCGGTGACGTCACCGTCGGGATCGGCGAAAACGACCCGGCCGCTGACGCCGCCTTCGCTGGGGAATCGGTCAGTGAGCAAGTCGGCGCCACGTTGAGCTTCCGTGCCCGGGATCCTGAAGTCGTCGGAGGTCTCGCCCCCGACGGTGACCTGGAGGCCGAGGACCGCAACCGCTATGACGAGCCAGGCGCCGATCATTCGCCATGGGTGCAGGGCGGCTGCTCGTCCCAAGCGGTACAAGAACATGGACATGTGAGGTGTTCTCCTTCGTGATGCTCCATCCGAAGGGAAGAAGCAACCCCACCTTGACAACATACCTGTCATTCTGTCAAGCTAGTTGTCATGTTGGAAAGTGTGACATCGGTCATCGATGAAGTTCGGCTCCTCAACAACCGGCTGATCGAACTCGTGGAGGATCTCCATCGCGACAGCGGCATCAGTGCATCCCAGCGAGCCGTTCTCGAGTTCATCCACCGTCACGGCCCTGCGACCGTCCCGACGATCGCACGGACCCGCGGGGTGACTCGCCAACACATCCAAACCATCAGCAACGAACTCCGGACGCTCGACCTCGTCGAACCCCAGGAGAACCCGGCCCACCAACGCTCACCCATGATCACGCTCACCCACAACGGCCAGCGAACCATCGAGCACATCTTCCAACGAGAACGCGAACACCTCGCCGTGAACGTCAGCGGTCTCGACGACAACCAACTCCGCTCCGCCGCCCAAACCCTCGCTGACCTGCGGCACGCACTCCGAATGGAAACCAACACATGAACTCGATCAAACGCCACCTGTACGACCAGTTCCGCCTTCCACGCGGACCACTCGGCCGTCTCGCCGGCAGAACCATGTCCCGACGATCATCCAACGTCGAACGCAGCCGGTGGACCGTCGACCTCCTCGCGCTGCAACCCGACGCTAGGGTGCTCGAACTCGGCTACGGCCCCGGCGTCGGCATCGAAGCGGCACTCGAGGCGACACCTGGCGGACACGTGGTCGGAATAGACCACTCGTCCACGATGCGCTCGATGGCCGCCAAACGGAACGCAACCGCTCTACGAAACGGGCGCGCCACCTTGATCGTCGGCGACGCTCAAGACCCACCATCGGATCTCGGAACGTTCGACGCCATCTTCTGCTGCAACGTCTGGTTGTTCTGGAACAACCCCGACACGACCATCGAACGGCTCGCCCGACTGCTCGCTCCCTCCGGCAAGCTCGCGATCACCCACCTCCCTCGGCACGGCAACCCGACCAAGGACGACGCCGACGAAGCCGCACAACGAATCGAACAGCAGATGCAGCGCTCAGGCCTGATTCAAGTCGAACGCGCATACCTTCCCCTCGAACCAGCACCGGCGGTCTGCGTCACGGGCAAGACCTGTTGAGACAACACTCGGGAACCGTCATGGCGCTCGATAGACGCCGCTACAAGTGTCCGAGCGGCCCGACCGAGTACGGCACTTCCGATCTGCCGATCGATCGCCAAGACCCGAGCAATAATCACTGGCCGGACCGTTCGATCTCGCGCTGCATCGCCGGCGATATGTAGGTGATCGTTGTCAAGGAAGAGTTTGTGGTCATGGCGTTTGTCCGATC
>CALFRK010000096.1 GCA_937919625.1 uncultured Ilumatobacter sp. | reverse complement strand
CAGACCACGACCCCCAACACAACCCAGACCACGACCCCCAACACAACCCAGACCACGACCCCGACCTCATCGACGATCGACGACGGATCAGGAGGGGGAAACTCGGGCTCGGGCGGTTCTGGCACGGGTGGTGGCGGCGGTGGGGCGGACGACGGTCCGGGTCATGACTGAGCGGTCGTACGACCAACGTGCACTGGCAGCCCTGGACCCAGATTCGTGACAATCGAAGCATGAGCCGTTATCTCTTCTCCTCGCACGATGGCTTCGGTCTCGGGCACGTCCGCCGCAACAGCCTGATTGCCAAGGCGATCCTCGACACGGAACCCGATGCCGAGGTCATCCTGGTCACGGGGCTCGCCGTGCGGCCCGCATGGCTCGAACACACGGGGATCCGAACCGTGCGTGTTCCAGCACTGTTGAAGGACACGGACGGCGCTTACCGCCATGCCGATCTTCCGTTCGAGCAGGCGATCGCCCAACGGGCAACTGCGTTTCGAACCACGGTCGAGAGCTTTCGGCCCGACGTCGTCGTCATCGACCGCCACCCGTACGGCACGGCCGGCGAGCTACGCAGCGGTCTCGACCTCGCTCGTCGTGCGGGAGCCGCCGTCGTCCTCGGTCTGCGTGACGTGCTCGATGAACCCAGCCAGGTGCGGGCAGAGCTCGCAGGTGACGGTTGGGCCGGCGTCGCCGACGTGTTCGACGAGGTCCTCGTGTACGGCAGCGAGGTGCTCTGCGACCACGTGAGCGAGTACGGCTTGCCGGTGCGCCCCCGATATTGCGGTTGGGTCGTCGGGCATCCCACTCCAGCACGACGCGAGAACGGCCTGCTCGTCGTCACGGCAGGGGGAGGCGGAGACGGCGCCAACGTGTTCAAGCTCGGGGTCGGACTGGCGAGGGCGCTGCCGAACCGGCACACGATCCTGGTCGCCGGTCCCTACGCCGCCGATCACCGGATGTCTGACGATCCGGCCCTGGCCGGGCGAATCGAGTTGAAGCGCGACGTACCCGGCTGCGGCGATTTGTTCGCTCGCGCCGATGCCGTTGTTCAGATGGCTGGTTACAACTCGACCGTCGAATCGCTGGCGGCAGGTATCCGCCCGGTTCTCGTACCCCGCCGCAGCCCGCGCCGTGAGCAGGCCATCCGAGCCTCTCGGCTCACGGCACTGGGCCTCGCCGACATGGTGGACGAGGGCGCACCCGCTGACGAGGTGGCCTGGCTGTTGAACCGATCGCGATTGCTCGCTGACGGGCAGCTTTCGGCAGCCGGTCTCGAACTCGACGGCGCACATACGGCGGCCGCAGCACTGTCCCGACTCGCACAAGCTCCATTGATGATCCGGGCTCGATGTCGTCCACCGTCTCGAAGAGGCGCTCGAGGCCTTGCCTGACGATCGTATGATCGTCGACCAGCATCACGGTGATCATCAGACCGCAACCTCCAGTCGGAGTTCGGTTCCCCTGCCGGCGTCGGACTCGACCATGACTTCGGCGCCCATCGAGGTCGCGAATCCTGCCAGAGCCCTCAGCCCGAGATGACCGTCGCGTTGGGGAACCTGCTCGGGATTGAATCCGCGGCCGTCGTCGATCACGCGCAACGTCAGATGGTCGGCATCCTCGCTGATGCTGACGAGAACACGTGTTGCATTGGCGTGAGCCACGACGTGGCGCAGACCCTCCTGGGCTGCCCGGTAGGTCAACTGGGCGATGTCGACTGGCAGCTCGCTGACCGGCGTATCTATTGTCAGCGTGGCCTCGATGCCACGTGGGTCGAGCCGAGCCATGACGTCCGTCAGGGCGGCCTCGAGACCCTCCTCGCACAAGTTGGGCGGGCGTCGGCCTCAGCCAGTTCGCTGTTCGCATCGACGTTGGACGCCAACGCTGCTCGTGTCTCGGCGGTGAAGCTCTCCCATGCCGATTGGCGAGTTACACCGAGCGCGTCGCCGATCTGTTGCCACGACGCACCAGCAGCCCGCGCAGCCACGACCTGCATGCGGCGAATCCGGTCGAGTTCGAGTTCGCTGTCGGTGAGGACGCGCAGAGCCGCCAGCGGATCTGCAGGAAGCGACTCGGGCACCACAATCAAACTCACCCTGTCAGGATACCCTGACGTGATCGCGTGGTCAACTTGCAGCTCCGCGCAAACGTGCTCGGCCGGCGTCAGCTAACACCGACGCTCCATGATTCGATCACCGAACCAACGACGAGATGAAAAACGCAGAGGCCGCCGAAGCGGGCCTCGCACACGCCGGGCAGCTCGGAACTTGCGTGCCTGTGTATCCGACGAGCAGCTTGGAACGTCGTCCAGCGCCCACAAGACGACCAGCTCGACGAGTGTTCAGCCGCGGGCGCGCTGTGGCCAGCTGACCACGAGCTCGGCGATCTGTTCCACTACCGGTGACATCCATCCTTCGACGTGGGCGTCTGACACTGCGTTCTCGACAGCGCGATGCAGCCGTGCGGTCAGATCGTCGAGCATCCGCCGTGCGAGCGTTTCAGGCATTCGCGCTGCGTCGACGATGGCGACGACACATGCTTCGTCGTCGATTTGGTCGATGTAGAGCTCACCGCCGACCACGAACGCTGCCCGTTTCGACAGCGCCGGGTAGACGATCGTCGATGTGAGGTCGTAGAGGGGGGCCAGGCGGGCCTGCGGGTCGTAGAGGATTCCGATGTTCTTCGCGTGTTGATCGGCGTTCTCAATTGCTGCTGCGACGGAGACCGCGTGGAGAAGTCCGACACCGACGTCTCGGCGCCCGATGCCGGCACGGTCGAGGGTGGCAGAGACGTCGGAAAGGCTCAGCCCGCCGTCCTCTTGGTACTTCGAGCTCGGGAGTTTGCCGCCAGCCTGCGCTGCGTCTTCCTGATGCAGGCGCGCGACAGCACCGTTGTCGTCCATCCGATCGAACCTGGTTACGAACAGCACTTGCCGCGAACCGATCGTTCGTACCTCGACGTCGGCGACGTCGAGCCCAGCATGTTTGGCGAGCCGCATGCAGAACGCCTCGTTTGCTACGAGGTCGTGGAGCTGAGGGTCGTCGGGGCCGGGCTGCCACTGGGGCTTCAAGAGGTGTGTCGACGGCGCGCCGTCGGGGATCCCGACCTTGGCGCCGTCGACGACTGCGACCATCTTCCTCTGCGCTCCGGCGAGCGACGCACGCGACCGTACGGTGTCGTCGCGACCCAACGGGAACGACGGCAGGTTGTTGATCCGCGTCGCAAGCTCGTCATCGGTAAGCCAGGTCACAGTCCCGGCCCGGACCGGTACTTCTCCCGCCGGCACGATCGTCACTGCGCCTGCGCACTCGTACCCGATCGCGATGAAGAGCCCAATCGAGTCTGCGGGGTCGACGCCGAGCTGGCGGGCGATGTCGACACGGGCTCGTTCTTCGGGCAGCAGCCCTTCGAAGAACGGTTTGGTCTCGGACGCAAGAAACGACCTGTTCGGCGCGACCGGGAGCGAGGCCGACAGCCGGGCGACGGGATCCTGGCCAACATGTCGTCAGTCTTGATCGCCTTGACCCTGCTGCGCTGATCGCGCGCTCACGACGACGCCCACGTGGCCGAGTTGTGCTCCACCCACTCGTCGAGCACGTCACGCACCGTCCGGCCAGCCGCCGAGGCACGACCCG
>CALFRK010000095.1 GCA_937919625.1 uncultured Ilumatobacter sp. | reverse complement strand
GCCTGGTGCGGCTGGGGCTGCGGCTGATTCTGCCGAAACGTTGCGGATTCCTCCGGGCGGTACTCCTGGGTCGGGCGGGTTCGGGTCCAGTCCGGCCTCAGCGCTGCCGCGTCCCGGTGAAGCAGCCGCAACGCCGGCGTCGCTCGGTGACATCAGTGCAACGTCGGCTCGATCGGCCTCCGAGCCGCCGACGGGCGTGATGGATGCCGTAAAGCTCGGCGTCGACGCCGGGTCCAGTGCCGGATCGCTGACCGGCATCGCCCTCGATCTGAGGTTGGTGGACGGCCCATGAGCATCACGATCCACGACATCGGCGTGATCGACCGGCGGATCCCTCCGCCAGAACGTCTTGCGGGCTTGTTCGCGGGCGCCGTCGACGGTGATCACGACGTCGTCTTGACGGGTGCCGACGGGCGAGCATGGTGGGGTCAGGCAATCGCCTCGGCCGACGTCGTCTTGGCCTTCTGGACCTCGCCATCACAGCCGATCGTCGTCTATGGAGGCGATCCGTCGACGCTCGCCGATCGGATTCATGCCGGCACCCTCGTCGTGCTCGCCGGTGGTGGCCTCGAGCTCGAACTCAACCCGGCCTGGTCACGGCTGCAGGATCTGCCGGCCGCCGCAACGGCGATATTCGGGCAGGACGTGATCGTTTGCACCGAGGGTCCTGCGATCGCCGCCCAACGCTTGGTGGGTCCGCCCGGCGAGGCCGGCGACCTGTTGGGAGTCATAGGTGCAACCGTCACGATCCTCGCCCGTCGAGGCTCGGAAATGAATGCCGCGCTCAAAGCGGTCGGCGCCCGTCCACCATCGTGTCTGACCGTGACGGGCGACGCGACGTCCCGCGTCGTGCTCGGCTTGGCATGGACTCGGGCACTCGGCGCGTTCCAGATCCGATCGGTCGATCGAATCGATGGCCTCGAGGAAGTGCTGGCCGGATCGCTCGGCGACGTTGCAGTCGTATTGGGACCCGAATCTGCTCGAGCGCGGGCCGCCGAGCTGCTGACCGATGAACACGAAATTTTCGATCTCGTCGCCGCCGCCGACCCGGGTGGCGTTACGACGTTCATTACCGATCTGGTCAGCGCATTCGGCGATGGCGGTGACGTGTTACTCACCGGCTCCACCGTTCCCGCCCGTCCTGTCCTCGTGTTGCGGGGAGCAGCCGCCGAAGCCGCCCACGGAAGGCTCGAACTTCCCCGTCCAAAGACCTCAGGTCCGGTCTTCACAGCAACGGCCGCCGAGAGTGTCGAGCGCTACGAGGCCCACCAGTGGGTGGGATCGATGCGTCGCGCCTCTGAGGTGATGGGCGCAGCATGGCCGGTCGGAGGGCCCACGCTGGCCTCCGAGGCCCGGTCGGCCGGTCTCGTTTGGCCGCCCGATGCCGACGCCGCGACGGGCCGAGTCGATGGGCACACACTCGCCAGGATCGTGCGGGCCCGCGGCTGGCACGTCATCGACCCGGAGATTCCACCGGTGCTCGACGAGGTGCTGTTGGCGGCCAGGGCACAGCTGGTAGGCGGCGAATCGGCGATACCGGCCAGTCAGCTCCACCGACTCACCGACTGGGCGTCGAAGCCCGGTTTCTGGCCTGACCTGCTGTCGGCCGTCGAGCCTCCGCAACCGACCCAGATTGTGATCCCATACCCGCCGGCATCTGTTGAGATCCTTCGAGCCGTCGTTGCCTCGGGTGGCAGCGCCAGTGAACTTCGGGCCTGGATGGGTCCCGTCAAGACTGCCATCTTCCGCGGACTCAGGGGAACGACCAATGAGTGATTGGCGAGAAGAGCGCCGGCGCGAGCTGGTCGAAAAGCAGCGTCACATCAGCCAGAAGCTCGCACAGGTTCGCGAGTTCAGAAGGGTGACGCTCAAATGGGAGCGCCAGCTCAGGCAGCTCCGAGACTGGTTTGCGGGCCTGGAGGCGTCCGCCGATGGCGTCTCGAACTGGTTTAGCGTCGGCTCGCTGATCCGCATGAACTCGATCACGGGATCGTTGGAGCAGATGATCGCCGAGTTCGAGCAGGTCGGTGACCCGAAGACCACCGGAGCCGGCACGACGATGACGTCCTCGGCATCGGCGGCGTCGTCTGCTTCAGTCACCTCACCTTCGGACGGTCCGAATCCGGGGCAGATCGCAGATTGGCTCACCAGTCGAGCTGGGCCGTTGGCGACCTCGACCCCGTGGGAGTTGATTCCAAGCTTCGCCCCGGAAGCGGCCGAGTCGGTGGCCCAGGGCGACTATGGGGCAGCCGCCGCGGCGGCGATCTTCAGCCCGTTCACATCGATGACGGCGATCGGTTTCGCCCAGGAAACGCTGGATCTCTCGGTCGAGTTGATCAAGACTCACGAGGCCGAGTTCGACGATCTCGAGAACGGTTGGAAAAACGCCAAGAACGGCCTGACGTCCGTCGTCGACGCGCTTGGAGCCGTCGATCAGCGGGCGCTTGAAGCACTCGAAACCGAGCTCGGCCAGGTCCTGGATGAGTACGAACGCACCTATGACGGAGGGCTTGGCGCCGACGAACGGTCGGCCCGCCAACTCCGCGCCCAGGCCGAACGTCCGGGGGGGCATGTCTCGGATCAGGAAGTCGGAGCGTGGGATGCGCTCCTGAACGAGCAGATCTACGGGATCGACAGCATGCTCGCAGAGGGAAACCGATCCTCCGGTGGCTCGTCGGAAAGCCTGCCAGGTCTAGACGACTGACCGTCCCAACGGCGATTCGACCGTCGAGTCGCCGGCGGCATCGTGTGGGCCCTTGTCGTCTGTTGAGGGCAATCGATCTCGATCGGATTCCGAGGGTGCTTTGACCGCTGCACAACCGTCACGCTCGACGGCATGGCCGACACCGACAACTTCATACCGAACGATCGCTCGTTGCCTGTCCGCGACTAGCCCCTAGGACCAGTTGCGACGATCGGCAAACATGGTTTGTCCGCTGGTAATCCGCTCGCGTCAGGCCGGTGCGCTGACCGGGGCGCCGAGCTCGTTGTCGACCATCAACTGGCCGTAACCGTCATCGCCAACCAATCGCAGCTTGGCGATGACGCCGTTCAGGGTGGCTTCCTCTTCGACCTGTTCGTTGACGAGCCATTGCAGCAGGTTGTAGGTGGCGTGGTCATTCTCGGCGAGCGCCAGGTCGCTCAACTCGTTGAGGATCATGGTGTGGGTCTTGCCTTCGGGTCGGTCGGTTGACTTGACAGTAGCCCGGCCGGCGCCCGTCGAGCGCTGTGTTCTGCGGGCCGACATCAGGCTGTTCGGCGGCCGTATGTGTCGGCCGTGAAGACCTCGGCGCGCATGTCGGTCGGCCACGGGTCGGTCGCCATGCCGGCCTTGCGCAGCAGTTGGCCGAGGAAGTCTTTCGGCTCTGGAATTTGCTCCCAGACCGATGGCAAGAACAGGGCACGCAGGCGTCCGCTGGCGATGATCAAACCGTGCAGGTGAGGGGTCAGGTGCTCGAGCAACTGGTCCGCGGTAGCCGAGGGCACGACCGATCGCGGCGACAACAACGAGATCTCGATCTGCAACCCCGGCAAGTCTTGGTGCTTCAGCCGCGGCAGACGAGAGTCCTCGAAGGCGGCCTGGATTGCCAGTTTGGGAACACAGGCGCCGATCGGCTCGTCGCTGCCGATGTTGCCAATGCAGCCGTTCAGCTGACCGTCGACGTGAAGGGTGACAAAGGCGCCACATGGCTGGCGCAGCCTTTCGGGCAACAGTTCGACGTCGGGGCCGAGATACAGGGTCCCTTTGAGGCTTGCCCGAATTGCGATCTCAGCAGTGTCGAGCAGCAGCTCGGCCTGTTCGGACGTCAGCGACGCCTCAAGCGATGACGAATGCTCCATACCCAACCACACGATCATGGTCGCCGGCCGTGTCTCCAGAGTTCCTGAGATCGACGTTTTCGATCGACATGCCACGTTGGGAGGCGAGTTGCAGCATCCCACGCAACGGCCGCGACCCGCAGGCGTCGTGATCACCGATCGCGTCGGCGACGCCAGAGACAATCGCCGCTGCCGTGTGTGTGTCGATTTGGTGAGCCTCGTCGTAGTGGTGATAGTGCGAGAGGTCGGTGCTGATCACGATCAATGTCTCGGGACCACCCCACACGGCTTCCAGCACAGCGGCGACTTGGTCAGGCGTCGTATCGCCGACCGAAAGCGGCAGCAATGTGAACTCGGCCAGCATGGTCTGCAGGAACGGTAGTTGCACTTCGAGGCTGTGCTCGTGGAAGTGTGGCAGATCATCGAGAATCACACCAGGTAGACCACCTATCGCGGCCCGCAGATCGGAGTCGATCAACACCATCCCGAGCGGCGTGTTGAACAGATTGTCGACCGGAGCTGCCAGCCCGGCGACGTGAACTCGATGGCTGGGTCCAAGTATGACGACGCGGGTGATCGTGTTGCGGGCCGGCGCCAACCGCAGGTAGCCACTGGCTGCCACGGCACCCGAATATATGTAGCCGGCATGCGGCACGATCAGCGCCTTCGGCACAGGGGCGCCGGAAGGCGGTGGCACGGCGTCGACAAACGCTTGGTGCAATGCTTCTCGCAACTCGTCGGGAACAGACGGGTAGAACATTCCCGCTACTGCAGGATGGCGCACGCTCATGGTGTTACTCCCTCCGTGGGCCGGGCGCGGAGAACGACCGGTTGGCGGCGAGCACCCCAGGTTCCCGGGGGGCCGTCGAACACTCCCGGCATCGTTGTGCCGCAGACCATGCAGCGGCCGGTCGAATCGAGGCCGTACTCGCCCAATTCGTACCAGTCGCGCTGAATGACGCGACTCGCGCACGAGTGACAGAACGTGCTGCCGCCGGCGGCGTCATGGACGTTGCCGGTGTATGCGTAGTTGATGCCGTTCTCGATCGCGATCTGACGTGCCCGCGTCAGGGTGGTCGGCGGCGTCGGCGGTATGTCGAGCATCTTGTAGTCGGGGTGAAAGGCGGTGAAGTGGATCGGCACATCGGGTCCGAGATGCTCGACCACCCACTGCGTCATCTCGTGCAGCTCGGCATCGCTGTCGTTGTGGTCGGGGATCAACAACGTTGTGATTTCGAACCAGATGTCGGTCTCGTGTAGGTACTCGAGGGTGTCGAGCACAGCGCCGAGTTCGGCTGCTGCCGTGTGCCGGTAGAAGAGTTCGGTAAACGCCTTGAGATCGACATTGACGGCGTCGAGATGCCGGTAAAAATCGCGCCGCGGCTCGGCGCAGATGTACCCGGCTGTCACGGCGACAGTCTTGATGCCCAGCTCGTGGCATGCCTCGGCGACATCGATCGCGTACTCGAGAAAGATCGTCGGGTCGTTGTAGGTAAACGCCACACTGCGACACCCCAGCTGGTGGGCGGTGCGGGCAATCGTCTCGGGCGATGCTTGGTCGGCGAGCGTGTCGATCGCCTTCGACTTGCTGATGTCCCAGTTTTGGCAGAACCGGCACGACAGATTGCAGCCGGCCGTGCCGAACGAGAACACCGACGAGCCGGGCAGGAAATGGTTGAGGGGTTTTTTCTCGATCGGGTCGACACAGAATCCGCTCGAACGCCCGTAGGTCGTGAGCACAACACCATCATCCTGGCGGGCTCGCACGAAGCACACGCCGCGTTGGCCGTCGTGCAGCCCGCAGGCCCGCGGGCACACGTCACATTGGATACGGCCGTCGTCGAGCTGGTGCCAGTACTTGGTCGGGATCGTGAATCGGTCCATCGCTGCTTCTCCTTCAACGTCCACGATGGCACCGTCTACCCACGGCGTCGAGGGCCTTCTGGCCGTTCCCGCTCGCCCGGGGGTGAGCGATCGCCCTCTGGCTGGTCAGATATCGAACACGGCATTGGCGATCAGGGTGATGCTGCCGCCCGCCGCCGCCGCCGACATGAGGCGAGCGACCCATATGTACACCAGGCGTTGGGCGTCGGTTTCGGGCGATCTCACGCTGCTCACCGCCAGCATGGCGGCGGCGATGATGAGCGCGACGCCATACAGCGCCAACCCGTGATCGGCCACGACACTGAGCCCGGCGATCACCATCGCCGGGCGGGCGAACAACGGAACGGCGATGGGAACGACGGCTGCCCTGTTGCCGGGCAGTGCGGCGACGTCGGTGGACGACCTTCCGACCAGATCGGCGCCGGCCGACAGCAGTAGCAGCCCTCCAGCTGCCAGTCGCATGGCCGGCGGGCTGACATCGACGGCATTCAACAACCAACCGCTGGCGGCACCGACGGCGAACAAGGCGGCGGCCCCGAGCAAGGCGCCCGCCGACGTGATCATGAGGCGGTCGGACGCCGATGCGCGACGCGGAACACCGAGCGCCGATCGGATCGGGTTAATGACGGCAATCACCACGATCAGCCACAACCAGGCCGACGGAGAGGTGTGTCCGCCGTTGACCGGTGCAGCCTCCAGAATCGGAATCGTCATCAGGAGCGCGCTGAGCGCGTGTTGTTGATCGTCCATACGGGTCAGGTCGTCGATGAACCAGGCTCCTTCCACCTTGCCTGGTGCAGCGTATTCGGTCGCCTCGGCCGCCGAGACCTGGGCGTCGATGCTGAGGCCGGCGATGCAGATCGCCCGCTCGCCGAGAGCGCCGCGTTCGTCGACGAGCCGGTCGTCGAGCTGAGCGGCGCGCCACAGGCCTGCCAGCCCCTCACCGAAGACGCCATAACCACCACCCCGCGGTGTGAAAGTGCCGCGCACGGCGACCCCCCATGGACCGAAGCGCTGGCTGATCGAGCGCACACGCAGGCCGATCAACCCTCCTTGGCGACGTACGAACGCGAGTTCATCGTCTGTCAGCGGCTGCCCGGATGCTCGTTCGGGGAACGCTGCCGTTTCGGCCAGCCCATACCCCGACCAATGATCGGCGAGCGGCGGCCAAATGTTCTCGACGTCATCGCGGACAGTCGCCATGTAGCGACCCATCAGGTCGGCCGTCGCGCCCCAACCGGCGGCCGGGTCGAGACGGTGCAGGCGCCCGAGCGCCCAGTACGCCTCACCGGTGTAGTAGATCGAGTAGGCGGCTGGTCGCGGCTGGTCGGGGCCGAGGTCGTAGTAGGCGAGCAAGGCTCCCGACGGTTCGACCTGGCTCACCAGGAACATCCCGAGCTTCGCCATCAGATCGTCATAGCTGGTGTCGTCGGTGTAAAGCCGTCGTTCGACCAGAGCTGCCAACATCAAGGAGTTGGTGCCCGCCTGTACCGACGTGGTGGTGGTGACGCCGGCCCACCCGTTGCGCTCGACGAGATGGTCGAGCGCCCAAGCCAAACCTCGGTCGGCACTCTCGAAGGCGCCGTCGTACCCGCGCCCGCCGGCTTGATACAGCGCCGACATCACGCCGGCGTGGCGGACGATGTTGTAGCCCTCGATCTCGACATCGTTGGCGCGGTCGTATTCATACAGCCAGGTTCCGTCTGGCTGCTGATTGTCGATGATCCAACCCACCGCAGCGACCGCCGCCTGCTCGGTTCGCGCGACCGTGATCTCCGGGCAGTGTTCGGGTGGAGCGCCTGCGCCGAATGCCAGTGCGCCGGCCGCAAACGTCAATCCGACGAAGATCGCGATCGTTCGCGCGACCTGGTTCATGCGGTCGCCTCGGCCGTTGCGGCGAACAACACCGCCAGGCCCAGATACGAGAAGATTTGCACCTCAGTGCTGAACTCGATCATCACCGACTGAGGCCGTGTGGCCAGGTGTCGTCGCGGTCTGTGGAGAGTAATCGCTCGCTTCCGCGGGAGCTGCCGGCCGGGGGCATCATCACGAACAGATCGCCCTTGAACACCTCGACGGGGAGCGGTTCGAGCTTGTGGCTCGAACCGGTGTGTGACCCGTCGGTGACCTGAAACCGCCACTGATGTACCGGGCAAGTAATCACCCCATCCCGCACAGTTACGTTGGCGAGCGGGGCATCCTGGTGGGCGCAACGGTTGCGGTAAGCGCGGATCTCGTTGCCGACGCGTACCACGATGGCGTGGCCGTCACCGATCGGAACACACGTATTGGAAGGAATGTCGGCGATCTTGCCGACCGAAATCCTCACCGTCGATCCCTCACTGTCGAACGCCCCGGATGGATACCACTTTCGCGATGGTAGACCGAAGGGTGGCTTCACCCGCCGGTCGGGAAATGGTCGTTCGCTGTCAGGCTGATTCGAGGTCGAGTGCGGCAACGGCGAGGATGCCGTTTATGTGCGGCGCCGGCATTCCCAGCGCCACGCCGATCTCGGCCAGGGCGCGGCGTTCGCGGACGTTCATGGGGCCGTCCGACATGGCGAGCGACGCCATCCTGTGCAGGAATCTCTGTTTTCCGTGGGGTGTGAGTTCGCGTGTCAGACGCCCCAGGCTGGAGCGAGCATCATCGTCGTCGAGGTTGGCGACGTCATCTCGCAGCTGGGCTTCGTCGTAGGCGTGGCCGTCAGCGGCCATAACAGCCAGTGCGTGGGCTACTACGGACGAATCAATGTTGAAGTCGAAGGCATTCGCTCGCCCTGAACGCACCACGAAGGCGATCGAGCAGCGAACGGCGATCTCGAGATAATTCGTGAGCTGTGCGGTGGTCGGAATATCGAGCACACCGAGGTCGCTCCGATGCCCGCAGTCGCCGCACATGATCTCGTTTGGCATCGTCGCCAGCGGGATGAGGGGCAGTTTGGCGATCACAAACCAACGTTGGGGCTCAAACTCGCTGCCGATCCGGTCGACGCCGCATCGAGGACAGACGTACTCCGTTTGTCGGACCGTCCTGCGACGTATCTCGACTCCCCACATCGCACTCATAGATTGTCCCTTTCGTCGTGGCCGCAGCTTGGCGGCGTACTACGACATCGACCAGAAAACAGGAGCACTTGACCGACCATGACGGACTCTTGATAACTCGAATAGGCCTGATGTCGGCTCGGTGAGGGGCGTCTGAGGACGGCGGTGCTCTTAAGTCGAGCGCTCGGGAACATTCGGTGGTCATCACAAGTCGACCGATCACCGCGACACGGCCCGGGCGCCAGGTGCGGCGACAGTAGTCGGGTCGATGGGTTGCCTCACCCAATTCGATAGGGGAGCAGCTGTTCGTATAACGGTAACGATGCCTGATATGCCTCGACTACGTCTGGCAGCAACGCCTCCTGTTTCGAAACATACGGCTGCCAGCCGACGGAACGATGCACGCTGTCATACCAGTATGGCGCCCACACACCATCCTCTGGCTTGGGGCCAGGCGGCCAACTCAGCATCGCCTCGTCGAACGTCAGCCCAAGCCGACCGCACAGCTCGCCCAGCACAGATCGCGGATCCTGCAACAGCAACTTCGAGTCGATCACGATCGGCTCTTGGCCGACGGCGAGGAGCGTGTCGAGGATCTCGATCATTTCAGGGAACCCGGTGTCGTCGAGAGTGGCGTCGGGCATCTGCACCTGAAACGACGTCAACATGTCGTGCGGATCGCGGGTGAGCAAGATGTTGCGACACTCGGTGAGGAAGCGGCGATCGAGGTTGACGAGGTGTTTCGCCATCTGCTTGAAGAACACGACCGGAGTGTCGTAGTCGCCGAACAATATGTCTTGCACCACGGTGGCGCCGTCGGCGTTTTGGGCAGCCAGTACCTCGTCGGTGCCTGGGTGGCGTCGGCCGGATGTACGCAGGTAGTGGGCGTACAGCGGCTCGTCGAGCACGGTGGTGTCATTGCGCTGACGCCACGAGTACATCATCGCCGTCGACAGGTTGCGCGGGCTCGACCACATATTGATCCGAATCGTCATAGCGGGTTCCTCACGACGCCGCGACGTGACGGGCCTGTACATCGGAGTCGACAGCCGATCGGTACAGTCGAGCCAACTCGGTGCCGACCGGGCCCAGCCCAGAACCGTCACCAATCGAGCGTCCGTCGACCTCGTAAACCGGGGTGAGAGCGCCGAACGTGCCGGTAACGAATGCCTCATCGGCGGCGTACACATCGGTAAGCGAAAATGGAGCTTCGTGAGTCTCGATACCGGACGCCCGAGCCTGCTCGAGCACGACCGCCCGCGTGATTCCGTGCAGGTTGTAGTGCCCCGTCGACGTCCACAGCGCACCTTTGCGAACGACGAAGAAGTTGGTGGCGTTGCAAGTCGCCACGGCGCCGGTCGGGTCGAGCATCAACGCTTCATCGGCGCCGGCCTTGGTGGCCTGGATCAGGGCGATCACCTCGTGCAACTTGGAGTGGCAGTTGAGTCGTTGGTCGAGTGTGTCGGGAGGTGGCCGGCGCACCGTTGCGGTGAACAGTGAGATTCCGTCGGTCGTGACGTTCGGATCGGCTCGCTTGTGCTCGGCGATGATCACCATGTTCGGACCACCGATCACATTCGACGGGTGTTGCGAGGGTGTTTTCTTGTTGCCGCGCGTGATCATCAATCTCACGTGCACGTCGTCGTGCATATCGTTGTGTTCGACCGTCGCCCGAAGCGCGGCCTCGATGTCTGTGCGGGTGCCGATCGCGATATCGACGGCTTTCGACGCAGCGAACAGCCGGTCGAGGTGGCGGTCGAGGAAAGCAAACTGATCATTGTGTAGGCGGATGCCTTCCCAGATCCCGTCACCGACCAGAAACCCGCTGTCGAACACCGAGATCTTGGCCTCGTCACGGGGAAAGAACTCGCCATTGATATAGATCTCGACGTCGGCGTTGCGTTCGTCGGCGATGGCGGCATGCGTGCTCCTGGTCATGTACGCACGTTAGCGATGGCCACGGCACGATTTCAGCGGGCGAGAGCATCCGTGGCGCGACCGTCGGCGAGCCGTTGCGGGAGTCACAACGGCAATCTCACGTTTCGAGCGTGATCTCCACCATCAACTCGTTGGCGAGCTGCTCCAACGAATCTTGCAAAGCCGCCAGGTCGACCGCCGGCGTGATCTCCAGCTGGGCCACCGCTTCGAACAGCACACCGCCCGCCATTGGGGCATCGCGGGTGGCGGTGTTGAACGAGTTGATGTTGACACCATGTTCGGTCAGCACGCGGGTGATGTCGGTCACTATGCCGGGACGATCGGTGCCGACCAGATCGAGCGAGATGCTGTCGTCGAGGGATCAGGAGCGCCGACGGTGGCGAGTTGTGCAGTGACGTCGAGCATGCCCTCGAGCGGCTCGAGCCCGGCGATCAGCTCGGTCGATCGATCGTCGGGAACCGTCACCAGCACGATGCCGGCAAACTTGCCGGCCAGCTCGGCCATCTGGCTGCGTTCCCAGTTGCCACCGTGCAACGCGATCAACTCGGCTACCGCGTTGACCAGTCCAGCACTGTCGTCGCCGATCACCGTGAGTACCAAGGTCGCCACGATGACAGCGTACGCGAAACGATCGGCTGAGTCGAAGGGCGCTCGACAAACATTGTGTCCGCCCTGCGATACTGCCCGCATGAGCAGTGACGGTCCAGATCCACGCGACCCCGTTGCGGCCGTCGAGCAATGGCAAGCGCGTGCCTTTGGCGAGTGTGACCTTTCGGCCGTTGACGAACTGGTCGCCGAGCCGTTTGTGCGTCATGGCCCCGGTGGCACGGCAACCCGCACTCATGCAGAGCTCAAGCACGATCTGCGTCAGTATCAGCGGGCACTCGGCAAGCCGACGATCACCGTCCACGGCCGCGTCGCCGATGGTGATCGTGTATGGAGCCATGTCACCTTGAGGGGGGTCAGCATCGACACCGGCGACGTGCGAATTGTCGAGCGCCTCCAAATCCATCGTGTGGTTGACGGTCGCATCGTCGAGGTGTGGTCGCTGTACGCCACCGACGTCGACTGGGGCTGAGTGGTTTGAGCTCAGCGACTCAGGCCAGTGACACGGCCTCGCCGAAGCGCTGCCGGGCGCGACGGCTGATCGCCATGTAGACCGCCATTGCCAGCACCACAGCGACACCCATGCCTGCCATCGTCTGGCGCAGGCCGATGTGGTCTGCGAGGAGGCCCAACGGGAGGGCGGCCATGCCGAAACCACTGAAGGACAGCATCATCAAACTCTGGACACGACCGTGGTACTCGAGCTCTGACAGCGTGAGTACGAGCGAGTTGTTCATCGCTTGGAACCCAGCCGACGCGGCACCGACCCCGGCCACCATGAACACTGCCAGCAGGTACGAGGGAGCAGCAGCCAAGGCGACCAACATCACGCCGAACGTCACGCCGGACACGGACTGGATTCGCCAGGCGGTTCGACCGCTGCTGTGCCCGGCGATGTAAAGCGACACGATCACGGCCCCGACGGCTGAGGATGCCGCCAAGAAGCCGTATCCGGCTGAGCCGACGTCGAGCGTCTCGGTTGCGAGCCGGGGGAGGAATGCATCGACCGGGAAACCGATCATCACCACGACGAATGACACGATGATCAGCAACCCGACGTGGCGCTGTACCCAGACGTAGCGAAGGCTGTCGACGAACTCGGAACGTGCCGTGGCGAGCGGATGGTCAGGCCGTGGCTTGCCGGGTGGCAGGGCGAAACAACCCAGTACGGCGGCGACGCTCAGTACCACCGAGAAGTAGTACACGCCGGCCGTTCCGATCCATGCGACACCGATGAACACGCCGGCGATCGCCGGGCCGATGATGCGCGCCGAGTTGATGCTCATCTGGCCGAGCACGATCGCATTGGCGATCAGCTCGCGACCGATCACCTCGCCGGTCAAGGCCATCCTGGCCGGCACCAGGAACGAGAACGCCGTCGCCTGGATTGCCGAGGTCGCCAGCAACATCCAGTACTCGATGAAGTCGAAGCTGATGGCAAACGCGATCCACAGCGCACTCAACGCGAGTAGCGCGTTGGTGATGATCAGGATCTGGCGCTTCGCATAACGGTCGGCGGCGACGCCACCCATCGGAGTGGCGAACAGCATCGGGATGCCGAACGCCATGAACACGCCGCCGAGACCGGCGTTCGAGTCGCTGAGTTCGTTCGCCAACCAGCCGCGGGCGATCGCCTGCGACTGTGTGGCGACGAACCCGAATGCGCCGATCGTGAACAGCACTCGGTACTGGGGTACACGGAGCGAGACGTAGGTGTCGCTCGACTGCTTGTCTCGTCGTGCTCGACGCCCGCCGCTCGAGTGGACGGTCGATGACATCGAGTCAGTCTGCCCTGCCAACGTGGTGGTGGTGCGGTCCGATGCTGCTTGCCAGATGATCGCGGTGGGAGAGACGGGTGTCGATTCCACCAGCATGGACGGCTGTTCGCTTGGGTACGATGATGGGATGTCTGATCAGCTGTCGGTCACTGGCTCGTTCCCTGTCAAGCGCGGTCTTGCGGAGATGTTGAAGGGCGGCGTCATCATGGACGTCGTCAATGCCGAGCAGGCCAAGATCGCCGAGGATGCCGGTGCCGTGGCAGTGATGGCCCTCGAACGGGTGCCTGCCGATATTCGGCGCGACGGTGGTGTCGCCCGCATGAGCGACCCCGAGATGATCGAGCGAATCCAGGCCGCCGTCTCGATTCCGGTGATGGCCAAAGCTCGCATCGGCCACTTTGTCGAGGCTCAGATCCTGCAGGCGCTCGGTGTCGATTTCATCGACGAGTCCGAGGTGCTTACGCCCGCCGACGAGGCCCACCACATCGACAAGTTCAAGTTTTCTGTTCCCGTCGTCTGTGGCGCCACCAATCTCGGTGAGGCACTGCGGCGCATCAGCGAGGGCGCCGCTCTGATCCGCTCGAAAGGCGAGGCCGGCACCGGAAACGTGGTCGAGGCTGTGCGACATCTGCGCAGCATCATCGGCGATATCAAGAAGATCAGCCAGGCCGATTCGGCCGAGCTGTTCGAGTGGGCCAAGCGCCTTCAGGCGCCGCTCCCGCTCGTGCAGGAGATCGCTGAAACCGGCAAGCTCCCCGTGCCCCTGTTCTGCGCCGGCGGACTCGCCACCCCCGCCGATGCGGCATTGGCGATGCAGCTCGGAGCCGAGTCGGTGTTCGTCGGCTCCGGAATCTTCAAGAGCGATGCGCCCGGGCCCCGCGCCGCCGCCATCGTCGAGGCGGCCACCCACTTCAACGACGCCTCGATTCTGGCCAAGGTCAGTCGCGGTCTCGGTGCCCCGATGACCGGCATCGGCATGGACGAGGTCCACGAGCACTACGCCGATCGCGGCTGGTGACGATGTCATCAACCACAGCTCAGGAGCCTCCAGGTGCAGGCACCGATCATCGGTGTCCTGGCGTTGCAGGGCGCGTTCGAGTCACATCAACAACGCCTCGGTGAACTCGGCGCGCCGACTCGCCAGATCCGCACACCCGCCGATCTGGCTGCGGTCGATGCCCTGGTGATGCCCGGTGGCGAATCGACGACGATGTCGAAGCTGCTCGTCACGAGTGGCCTGTTCGATCCGATCGCCCAGCGGATCAGCAGCGGTATGCCGGTGTTCGGTACTTGCGCCGGAATGATCTTGTTGTCGACCGAGGTCCTCGACGGCCGTCCTGACCAACTGTCGTTTGCGGCGATCGACATCACCGTGCAGCGCAACGGCTACGGCCGCCAGCTCGACAGCTTCGAAACCGAGATCACCGTGCCCTCGTTCGGAGCTGACGCAGCGCCGTTCCACGGGGTGTTCATCCGAGCCCCCAAGGTGATTCGGTTCGGTGATGGTGTGGCGGTGGTGGCCGAGCACGACGGCATTCCTGTCATCCTGCGTCAGGCAGCGATTACGGTTGCCTCATTCCATCCTGAGCTGGTGGGCGACCATCGACTGCACGCAGAGTTTCTGAATAGCCTCACCCGTACCCCATCACACGCGGAGACTTCTTAGATGTCAGGTCATTCAAAATGGGCAACCATCAAGCACAAGAAGGGCGCTGTCGACGCCAAGCGCGGCAAGCTGTTCAACAAGCTCGCCCGTCAGATCGAGGTGTCGGCTCGCGCCGGTGGCGGCGATATCGAGACCAATCCGACGCTCCGCACCGCCGTTCAGAAGGCGAAGTCGGCGCAGATGACGAACGACGGCATCGATCGTGCGATCAAGCGCGGTACCGGTGAGGGTGATGGTGGTGTCTACGAGAGCATCACTTACGAGGGGTATGCCCCTGGCGGTGTGGCACTGCTGATCGATGTTCTCACCGACAACCGCAATCGCACCAGCGCCGACATCCGCAACGCACTCAGCAAGATGGGCGGGTCGATGGCCGAGCCGGGGGCGGTTGGCTGGCAGTTCTCAAGACGCGGAATCGTGCTCGTCGAGGGCGATGTCGATGAAGACGAACTGATGATGGCTGCGCTCGAGGCCGGGGCCGACGACATTGCCGACGAAGGCGAAACTTGGAGCATCACGTGTACTCCGAGCGACACGTTCGAGGTCAAAGAGGCGCTCGAGGGTGCCGGCTACAAAGTCGTGTCGGCCGACATGCCGATGGTCAGCGACAACTTGGTGCCTGTCACCACCGTCGAAGAAGCCAAGAAGTTGATGCGTTTGATGGAGTCGATCGAGGACAACGATGACGTTCAGGACGTCTACTCCAACTTCGACATCGCCGACGACATCATGGAAGCTGCGGCCGAATGAGTGTCGGCGTGGGTGACCGTGCCCCCGATTTCTCGCTACCGGGAACCGGCGGCACCAGCTATTCGCTGGCCGACTTCCTGGGCAAGCCGATCGTGCTGGTGTTCTACCCCGGCGATGATTCGGTCGTGTGCACGAAGCAGCTCAACGCTTACAACGAGGGCCTCAGCCAGTTCCGCCAGCTCGACGCTCAGATCGTCGGTGTCTCGGCGCAAGACATGTCGAGCAAGGATGCCTTCTCTACCAAGCACGGGTTCGAGTTTCCGCTGCTCGCCGACGTCGACAAGGTAGTTGCCGGTGCCTACGGCACGCTCGGGCCGATTGGCTTTCCGCGTCGCAGCATCTTCATCATCGACGCCGAGGGCATCATCCGATACGCCCACAAGGCGATCGCCGGGTTGACCTACCGGCCGGTCAGTGAGTTGATCGAAGAGCTCGAGCGCCTTGGCTGACACCGAGCCATCGCTCGATTCGGCCGCCGCCGACGTCACGTTGCCGATCGATGTGATCGATCACCCCGACGCCGAGCGGCCTGCATCGCCGGCGGCCACGATCGTGTTGGTGCGCGATGGCGACGCTGAGCTCGAGGTACTGATGATCCACCGCGGCGCTGCAACAGCTTTCGGTGGCATGTGGGCGTTTCCCGGTGGCGTGATCGAGGCCGCCGACATTCCTGACGGCACCGCTCCCGATCCGCTGCCGGCTGCGCGTCGTGCCGCGGTTCGCGAGACCCATGAAGAGGTCAGGCTGCAGGTCGACGAATCGTCGCTGGTGTATTGGAGTCATTGGCTGCCGCCGATCGAAACGCCGCAACGATTCTCGACCTGGTTTTTTCTCGCCCCGGCGGGCGATTTGGATGCCGACGAGCATGTCGGGATCGACGGCGACGAGGTCCATGCTCATCGTTGGATCGCCCCGGCCAACGCGTTGGCGATGCAAGCCAGCGGCGAGATGCTGATCGCTCCACCCACTTTTGTCACGCTTGAACAGATCCACCGCTACAGCGATATCGCCTCTGCGTTGGCGGCCGCCGAACCGGCCTCGTTTGTCACCGAGATCGCCTGGGCGCCCGACGGTGCTCGAATCTGTCTGTGGGAAGGTGACGCCGGATTCGGGTTGGGTGATCCAATGGTGCAGGGCCCGCGGCATCGTCTCGTCATGGACGAACACGCCGGCTGGCGTTATCTGCACACCGCCGGCTGAGTTCGACCCGACGACTAAGATCGAACGCACCATGTCGTACTTTTCGCATCTCTCGGCTGCCTCGGCCCTCTCGGCTCAGTCGCTGGCGTCGGTGGGCTCGGTGGTCTCGATCGCCTCCGCCGGATCGATCGCCTCGGTAGCGTCGGCTGGTTCGATCCTGTCGATCGGGTCGGCTGGTTCGATCCTGTCGTTGGGGTCGGCCGGATCGTTGCTGTCGTTCGGCTCGGCGGGCTCGATCCTGAGCTACAACAGCAGCGAATCGATCCTGCACTGGAACGGCGAAAGGATGAGCACGGCGAAAGCGCTCGCTCACGTCGGCCTGATCGCCGCCGTTGGATTGCTCGCCGGTGCCGTCACCAGCATGATCGGCCGTCGCCTGCGCTGATCGCAGTGCGGGACTCTCGAACCAGACGTCAGCGGGCGTTCTGGCTCGGTCTCGCCGCTGCTGCCCTCATGTCGTTGGCACCGTGTTTGCGATTCCAACGGCCCGATCTGGACTGACCGTCGCCACGGCCCTGGCAGCTGCGCCTCAGGTCTGGGCGTGGAGGTGGTCGACAACGTCGCCGATCGGCACGTCCACTCGTTCACCCGACTTGCGGTCCTTTACCTCGACGAGGCCGTCAGTGATGCCGCGACCGACCACGACGATCGTTGGCACACCGATCAATTCGGCGTCTTTGAAGCGCACGCCGGGTGATACGCCTTCGCGGTCGTCGAACAACACCCTCAGACCTGCCGCCTCGAGTTCGGTCGCCAACTGCTCGGCTGCGGGTCGCTGCGGGCCGCCCTCTTTGCCGGCGATCACGAGGTGGACATCCGCCGGAGCAACCTCGCGTGGCCAACACAGCCCGTATTCGTCGTTGTTGGTCTCGGCCAATGCGGCTACGGCCCGCGACACGCCAATGCCGTACGAACCCATCGTCGGCGTGACCTGCTTGCCGGCCTCGTCCTGCACCGACAGGCCGAGCGACTCGGCGTATTTGCGCCCGAGCTTGAAGATGTGGCCCATCTCGATGCCGCGCCTGATCTCGACGGGTGACCCGCAGTTCGGGCACTCATCGCCGGCCAGAACTTCGGCTGCCTCGATCACGCCGTCGGCGGTGAAGTCGCGGCCGTAGGCAAGGTCGACCACGTGTTTCCCGGGCTCGTTGGCACCCGTGACCCAACGTGTTCCTTCGACTATGCGTGGGTCGACGAGGAACCTGATACCGGAAGTACCAGTCGTGCCGAGCGCCCCTGGTCCGATGTATCCCTTCACTAGCGCAGGGTTGGCGGCGAAGTCGGTTTCGCCGAACGGTTCGAGTACGGCCGGTTCGACGTGGGCGCCGAGCCGCTTTTCGTCTACTTCGCGATCTCCGGGAACGCCGACCGCCAGCGCCTCGGTGGTGCCGTCGGGGTGGCGGAGCTTCACGATTACGTTCTTCATGGTGTCAGCGGCGGTCCAATCGCCCTCGGGGCGGTTGAACTCGGCGTGCGCGTTGAGGTGATCGACGAGGGTCTGGATCGTGGGTGTTTTCGGGGTGTCCGCGACCTGTGCGGCGGGAAGACCGTCGAGCGGGATCGGGTCGGGAACAGGCACGTTGACGGCCTCGGTGTTGGCGGCGTAGTCACAGGAACTGCACCGCACGAACGTGTCCTCGCCGACATCGATCGGAGCGAGGAACTCCTCCGAGGCCGAACCACCCATCGCTCCCGACATCGCCGAGACGATCACGGTCGGAAGTCCGAGCCGCTCGAAGGTCTTGATGTAGGCGTCGCGGTGCAGGTGATATGACCGGTCGAGGCTCTCGTCGTCGATGTCGAAGCTGTACGAGTCCTTCATCACGAACTCGCGGCCGCGCAGCAGCCCGGCTCGGGGTCGAGCCTCGTCGCGGTACTTGGTCTGGATCTGGTAGATGTGCAGGGGCAGGTCCTTGTACGACCCGTAAAGTCCTTTCACGAGCAGCGTGAACATCTCCTCGTGGGTCGGCGCCAGCAGAAAGTCGTTGCCGTGGCGGTCTTTGAGACGAAACAGGTTGTCGCCATACTCCACCCATCGATTGGTGGCCTCATAGGGCTCCTTTGGCAACAGCGCCGGGAAGTGAACCTCTTGGAATCCGGCGGCGTCCATCTCCTCGCGGATGATGCGCTCGACGTTGCGATACACGATCCATCCCAGCGGAAGCCAGGTGAAACCGCCTGGGGCGGCGCGGCGGATGTAACCGGCCCGAACGAGAAGGCGGTGAGAGGCAACTTCGGCGTCGGAGGGATCGTCGCGGAGGGTGCGCAGGAAGAGGTTGGACATGCGGAGCACCCCGGCAAGATACCCCTCCGGCGAGGTATAGTGCTGGTGTTCCTATTTGGTTTGGTTACCGAAAAGGCGTGGGCTCGTCCCACGCCTTGTTTTGTGAAAGGAGGCAATTTGACATGGCCGATACCCCCGTCATCCAGCGTATTCGTGACATCGTCGAACCGATTGCCTCCGATCTCGAGCTCGATCTTTACGATCTCGAACAACGCGGAGCCACATTGCGGGTCACAGTCGATGCCCCTCCGGGGTCGCCAGATGGCCTCGACATGAACAAATTGGCGCTGGCGACTCGTCTGATCTCCCGCGAGATGGACCACCAAGATCCGATCCCCGGCAAATATACGCTCGAGGTGACGACCCCGGGCGTCGAGCGCACCCTTCGTCTGCCGCAACACTTCCAACGTGAGATAGGCAAGACCGTCAACATCCGTCTCGCCGCTGTCGATGCCGAGCAGCGCCGGTTCGAAGGTGTTCTGGTCGCCGCCGACGACACCACCGCCACAGTGCGGGTCGGCGAGGGCGACGACGCTGTCGATCGTCTTGTCCAGCTCGCCGCTATCGATCGTGCTCGCACCGTGTTCGTGTGGGGCCCGCAACCCAAGCCGGGGGGCAAGGGAACATCGAAAAAGAAGAAGCCATCGGAGAACTCTAAGAAGGAGTCATCGTGAGCAATCTCGACATGAGCGAAGCAATTCGCCTCCTCGCCCAAGAGAAGGGCATGTCGGAGGATGACCTCCTGCACGTGCTCGTCGATGCGCTTGCCAGCGCCTACAAGCGCCGGCCTGGCGCCGCCGACGAGGTCGTCGTCGAGGTCAACCCGGTCAGCATGGACTTCACGTTCACGGCGTACGACCTCGACGAGGACGGCAACTGGGTCAACGAGCGTGACGACACCCCGAAGCGGGAGGAGTTGGGTCGTATCGCCGCCCAGACGTTTCGTCAGGTAATGAGTCAGCGGATCCGCGAGGTCGAGCGCGATCGTAAATTCGAGGAGTACGCCAACCGCGAGGGTGACATCGTCACCGGCATCATCCAGCAGACCGATACGCGGTACACGTTGCTCGACCTCGGACGCGTAGAGGCCCTGTTGCCGCAGGCCGAGCAGGTCCCCTACGAGCGCCCCAACCCCGGCGACCGTTCGAAGGCCTACATCGTGGAGGTTCGCAAGACCGCCAAGGGTCCTCAGATCGTTGTGTCACGTACGCACCCTGGGCTGATCAAACGGCTATTCGAGCTCGAGGTACCAGAGATCGCCGACGGAATCGTCGAGATCAAGGCCTGTGCCCGCGAGCCAGGCCATCGCACCAAGATTGCGGTCTGGTCCAACGACCACAACGTCGATCCTGTCGGCGCCTGCGTGGGCGCCCGCGGTGCGCGTGTGCGCATGGTCGTCAACGAACTGCGCGGCGAGAAGATCGACATCGTGCCGTTCAGTGAGGATCTCGCTGACATGGTTGCCAAGGCGCTGTCGCCGGCCAAAGTCACGCAGGTCAATATCTCCGACGACGGCACGGCCGCAGACGTGATCGTGCCGGACCATCAGCTCAGCTTGGCGATCGGTCGTGAGGGTCAGAACGCTCGCTTGTCGGCTCGTTTGACTGGCGTGCGCGTCGACATCCGGTCGGAGTCGCAGGTCGCCGAGGGTGTGCCGGCCGGCGGTTACCTCGACGCTCACGTCGAGTATGCCGAGGGTGAATGGCGGGCAAACGCCGACAGCGGCGAGATGGAGTGGCACGCCGCTGACGGTTCGGTACTCAGCCAGACCGAGTGGACCGAGCAGACCGAGGGTGTCGTCGCCGCTGTGACCGACGAGGCTGTGACCGACGAGGCTGTGACCGACGAGGCTGTGACCG
>CALFRK010000094.1 GCA_937919625.1 uncultured Ilumatobacter sp. | reverse complement strand
TTGGGGCATCGCGCCGTTGACGGATTGGGATGCTGACAAGGCGGTCGCCTTCTCAGCCCCCCAGGTCGAGATGTTGTCTGAGATGGAACACCAGCGATGGGTGGAACAACGCCGCCTGGACGGTTGGACCCCTGGGCCAAAAGACATCGAGGCTAAGAAGACACCCTATCTCGGGCCCTGGGACTGCCTCAGCGAAGACGTCAAGGAATGGGACCGCCAGGCCGTACGCGGTATCCCTGCCTTCCTCGCCCGCGCGGGCTTCCAGATCATCTCGGTTCAGCCGTAGCGCCAGACCCGTAGGTCCCCGTCGGCCGAGCCGGTGAGGACCCGCTGGCCGTCCGGCGCCAGAGCGAGCGCTATGACCGACCCGGGGGATGTTCATCCGCTTCTCGCCGGTTTCGAGGCCGCACAGCGTGGCAGTGCCGACGGTGCCGCTGCGACATGACCATTCTCCCGAAGCAACGTGAGCTGCGGTGGTGTGAACCGCCGGTGATTGGTCAGCGACAAGTCGTGGTGCTGACGCGCGATGCTGCCATCCCGAGAATGAGGCGGGCGTTGAACGCGCCGTGCACGACGACCATCCGTGGCTTGCCGAGTGGGGTCGTCCCGGAGCTCGGCGACGACCCGATCGGGCGTTGAAGTGCCATCAACCTCGACTCCGTCGAGTCGGTATCGATCGCCACACTCGTCGACCGAATCGGAGCGCTGTGCGGCTCGCGAATGCGGGAGACCTGCAGTGCCCTCGTTGTCGCGACCGATTGCTGGTGACGGCGAACTCCGGGCTGCGAGTCGACTGTGTGCTCACCAGCACGTGGAGAGAACTGCCACAGTGAACGTCCGCTGAAGGATCCCCGTCCGTACGCGCCGCCGAACGAAATCACGTGACGAGTTCGCCTGGCGAGCTGTCCGCCCGCGGCGCGTCGTACACTCGAAAGATGGCGAACGAACAAGAACCCGATGGTGAGGACCTCGAGACACTCGTCGATGCGTACGACCTCGACGACGACGGCAAGATCTCTCTGATCGAGCAAGAGCGGGCCCGGCTCGGGGTCGTCGACGCTCGGCTGGAAGAGATCGCCGAGGGCGACGGACTGATCGCCAAGATCGCCGGCGTCACGCACAAGGTAGTGGATCGACTCGACAACGACTGACTTGCATCGCCCGCGAAATTCCGCCGGCCACGGCCTCCCGCCGGTCAGCGCGAGTGTCCGATTCGCGATCGTTGTTTGGACGCGGGCTCAGTGTCCACGTTCTGCGCGATGAAGGTGCCTCAAGCAGGCTCAATCCAGTTCTAGTACCAAGCGCAGAGCACCGTCGAGCGATACCAGTTCATCGTGGGTCAGCCGCCCGACGAACTCGCCGAGGCGCTCGGGCGCAATGGCTGAGGTCTGCTCGATGAGCACCTGGGTCTGATCGTTGCCGATCACGATCGTGGGTCGAAAGATCCGTGGCGGAGATGACCGCGACGTGGGAGCAACGAGCAGGGTCGACAGCATCAGATCGTCGGATTGAACGACCACTGCGTACCGCTCGCCTCTTTGTTCGCTGCCGCGGGCTTGGCGGGGGGCTCCCAGACGGTGAATGTCACCACGCACGAAGTTCGTCCATCTCGGCAAGAACCCGTCGGCTCTCCGCTCGGTCGTCTTCGTCGTTTGCCATCTCGATTGACTCCGCTCGCATCTGTTCTCGGCGGCGGAGCCGGACGGCATCGACAAGCGCTTGACGGATCGCTTCCGACGTGGTGGACCCATCTGCGGTCAGCTCGGCGAGCGCCCGCTCGGAACGCTCATCGGTTCGGAAGTTCAACACCGGCATGAACAGTAGTGTATGACGATTTGTAAGACATCGCAACGACAGGTCAGCTCCGTTTCAGGCCGAGCGCCAGCAACCATCGAGTCGCTCAGCCCACTCCCGGGCAATGGGGCGAGGGCTCGGCGAAGTAGGTATCCGGGGTCCGATAAGGCGACCGCTCGGCGGTCGAGTCTCGTCCCCGCGATCGTCAGGCCTCGTTGACCGAGAGGCGTGTCGGATGACGATTTTCAAACAGACCGTCCATTGACGGGGTGAAGGGAGCCTGTTCGGGGGGGGTCACGTCCCGTGTCAAGATGATTGTTCATCCAAGAGTCGACGGGAGTGGCCATGGAGTACGCAGTATTGACACGAGTGAAGGTCAGGCCCGGATCGATCGACGCGCTCGCCGAACTGTTCGACGCAACGAACCGTGAACTGGTGGCTGGTTATGACGACTGGCTTGGAGCCTGGTTCACAGCGAACCGCTCCGAAAGCGAAGTCACGGTGATCGCTCGGTGGAAAGACGCCGACTCCTATGCATTGCTGCGGGCCGACCCGGCATTTCAGTCGACGATGGCTCGCTTCGCCGAGGATTTCACGGGGCCACCGTCGGTGTCGGTCAACGAACTCCTCGTTGAGATGTAGCAGCATCGGAATTTGTCTCGACCTTCGGGGTGCAGTTCGGGCTGACGTCAGTCTGCTCGCAGCGAGATTCAGTCGTCCGGTTGAGGATCGGCGGGATGGGAAGCGACTGCTCGGCGGTGATTCTGTGGGGGCCTCAAGTGCCGGCGACCCAGGGCAGCATGCTTCCACGGTCGTATCGGTCGGCCGTCGTGGTGCTATCGGACAACTCTCTGCGTGTAGTTTGCCGGTTCTCGAGCGGGTCGATGAACGACTGCGCGCACACCCTGATTGACCCTACGAAGCAAACGCCACATGGGTTGGGACCCTTGCCTCTGGCGCTTCGCTAGTTCCGACCACATGGTTGAGGCGAGAGATGGCCTCAGATGATGATCACTGCCGTGCTCGTCACGGCTGCATGTGGGGGTGCGTCCGAATCATCGGTCGGAACGAACACCTCGCCCTCTCAGTCGGTAACGGCAAGCGTCGACGCTGCGCGAGAGGCTGTCGAGGCGTCGGCTGATGCGCTGATCTAAGCGATGGGCGACGAAGGGGCGGCGTTGGCGGCCGTGCTGCTGGCGGGCGACCTCGGCTACGGCGTCGACCAGATCGTGCCAGCCGGCGTTGAAGGCCGACTCCAACCCGATGGCTCGATCTCGAGTACTGATGGCACACCAGCGACGCCCGACTACGGACCAAGCGGAATCCTTGACGACGACGTGACCGGCGACGCCTCCGAGGCAGTGGGATTCAGGTCACCGCCGGGGCGCATGCCGCTGACCGCTTTCATGGACCAGTTCAACCAGCTTGTTGGGGGCAGCGCGGGAGCTTGATGACGGTGCTGGTTCTCTACGAACTCGGGTACTCACTCGAGCAGATCGTCGTTGCGGTACTCGCCGATGGTTCGGTGACCGGTCGTCTTTGCTTGGTCGATGAGAACGGCAACGTGATCGAACCTCATCGGTCACCAACAGAACTCTGGCAACAGGTCGATGGGGCTTGGTGCAAGGGGGCACCGAACCCCACCGTCGCTGCCGCCGAGACCACCGCACCAGGCGTCACCGCCCCCGACGCGACCGAGCCAGCAGCGGAGCCCGAGGGCGACGGTTCCAGCAACGCGGGCCGCCTCAGCGGCACCTGGATCATGTGGTGGATCAATGCCAATGGCAACAGAAGCGACGCATTCAGGATCCGTTTCAATGGTGTCGACAGTGGCAAGCTCGAGATTCTCAATAACGAGACTGAGATCGATACGTTCTTCACAGTGGACGGTGACCTCGTCACATTTGGCTTCACGCGCCTCCAGGCCCTGGATCCCGAGTACTACACACAAGACAACGTGTCAGCCATCAGTTTCTTGATTGGCGAGTTCGAGGATGACAACTCGATTGACGGATTGTGGGAGACAGAGGGCTACAGCTGCAGGCCCGACGGCGAACCCCAGTGCGTCCCCGGCACCGGGCCCATTACGGAAGTAGCCGGCCTGACCCGCGAAAGTTAGCGGCGACATCGGCACAAGGAGATGAGCGACTCCTGAGCGAGCTCGAAGCCCCGGCTACCGTGTCGAGAGGCCGGTTCGAGAGACGAAGCGCACAATGGTGCGTGAGACGATCTGATTGGCAGGTTGTTCCGGTTGCCCCGTCGGCGAGTGCTTCCCAGCAGGGTTTGGTCCCGGTCATCGTCGAAACGATCTCGTTGTCCCTCCGAGATCGAAAGCTGCTATGCGACGTAGCCGTTGACATCGGCGACGATGTCGGTCGCAGCCTTGGTGTAGATACACACCTTGCCACCCGTGCCGACCTTGGCCAACACGGCGTTGGCGACGACACCACCCACGACATAGTTGACATTCGATGCATGCGGCAACGCACCCCCACACGGGAACACCGTCAAGAACCCCGCAGCGTCCGGGAACACCGCAGTCACGTTCAACATCACCGCGTCGGCGTCAACAGGCACCCCACCACGACCCGTCACCTGCAACTCCAATATCATTCCAGCACCCTGAGGACCAATCCCCTCAAACAAATGATCGACCGTCGTCTCGTTCAGACCAGACCTGGTCTCCAACAACCGAGCAGGCACCACCGTGCCAAACGATCCGCCAGCCGGGACGTAGCCGTTGACATCGGCGACGATGTCGGTCGCAGCCTTGGTGTAGATACAC
>CALFRK010000093.1 GCA_937919625.1 uncultured Ilumatobacter sp. | reverse complement strand
CTCGGTCGCTCCAACCTCAGCGGGGCGCGGTTTCTCGACATCGGATGCGGCAGCGTCTCTTCGGCTTGGCTGCCCGCCGGATGGACGCGGTGATGCACCCGTTGATTTCGACCCAATGTCCGTGGCGTACACCATGAGATCCGCCGGGGGCACGCGTCGGCCGACGACCGTCGAACAATCGAGGAGGGCTCAGCGAACATTCACCGTTCACATTGATCGAGCGGCTCGCCGAGCGTGCACAAACTTGGCGTGGAGGTCGCCTTCAAAGCCGCATTGTCATCGCCTTGGCCGCGAACACCATGATCGTCCGACGGAGGGGCGGATCAATCGTCGGACGACGGCGTGATCGCGAAGCCGATCATGCTCGGCCGCCGGCTACGGAGCCGTCGTGACGTCAGGCCCGGCCACCAGTGCATCGGGATCGCAGGCGTCGGACCCAATCGCGCACAGGGCACGCATGCTGGCGTCGTACATCTCCTTGTCGTCCGAGATCTGCGCGAGCGCGAGCAACCGACCATGTGAGAGGGGGCTCCATGGCTGCACTGCGAGGGCACCACGTTCGGCAGCCTCGGCGGCGTCGAGGTCGCCTCGTATGTAGGCGATCTCGCCCGACAGTGCGTAGGCGAAATGGACCGGGTAGTTCACCAACTGACGGTTGGCGAACCACGCCGCCCGCTCGAGCATCAGGTCGGGGTCGCCGTCGAGAATCGCGAGTCGGTACTCACGCGCCAAGAGCTCGTCCACAAATGGGTCCCGGTAGCCGTAGCGGGAAACAGAATTCACTACGTCCAGATGCCCATATCTGATGCCTCGGTCAACGACGAACAAGTTGACGAGCAGAAGGGCTCCCAAGGCGGTGCCGGCGACCATCGCCCGCCGGACGGCCAGGGAACTGGTTCTGACGCGATCGTCAACTGGTTCGTTCCCGTCGGTGTGTGGCGGCTCGTCACATCGGGGTGACTGTTGCAGGCTGGCGCCGAACAACAGAAGAGCGATCGGAAACGTATGAATCGTCGACGGTTGAAGCATCCAGTTTGCCGCCATTGCGAACGCGCCGGCGAGCAGCGCACGATTCACAGTTTGGTCGCGGACCAAGCCGAAGCGCCGGAGGGACAGACCAACGAACAAAACCGCGAGCGTAATCCCGACGAACCCCATCTCGACCATCAGATTCAGAACCACGTTGTGTGTATCGATCCATCGGAGCAGCGTTCCGTTGGGTTGCAGGTTCGCTCTCGTGTATTCCAGGTCGAACTGACGCTCGGTGGCGATCTCGATGTTTCCTGGCCCCCAGCCGAGCACAGGGCGACTCGTCACCGCATCGAGCGCGACTCGCCAGAAATCGAACCTCCCTCCGCTGCCTCGGCCTGTGGCGACCCGCGCCGTCACGGCAGCGCCCTCGTTGTTCGTCGACACCACCAATCCGGATACGAAGACACCGACGAACATCAGCGCCAGGTTGCGTGCTGCGGTCCATCGATCCCTCCGAATGACGAGCGCCACGGCGCCGACGACCAGCGGTATCCCGACTGCGATTCTCCCACCACTCAAGCCGACACCGACAGAGAGCGACACAACAAGGAGCGCCGAACGACGTGATCGTGTCGACAGCAGTAGCCAACAAGCGAGAACCCCCGACATGTAGGCCCCGTAGTAGACCGGGTTCAGCATCGTGCCGGACCCGCGCCCCGGGCTCGCAGCGAGCGTGCCGGTGTCGATGTCGAGAGTGACCTGCGCCGACGCGATCAACGCATTCCAGAGCGCACCCACGGTCAGCAACGGGATCAAGAGGCGGCGCGCGCGAGGACTGAGTTCGCGGCCTACCGCCCACCAGGAAAGGGCCGTTACCAGTCCGAGCGTTCCGGTCCACCAATCCAACGATCCCGTCAGGGAGTTCAGCGGAGCAGGCGAAATGCACGACGAAACGAAGGCAGTCACCAGCAGCACGAGGGCAACGATGCTGGCGGCGTCACGCTCACGTGCCTGTCTGACAAGGCTCAGCATGCCGAGCGGGAGCAGGGCAAGCGCCAGCGCAACGCGCGGCGCGGAGTTGAACAAGAAGACGGGCACCCACGCGACCGGCGACAGTGCGGCAACGACAAGGACAAACTGATCGGTGCCGGTCAAGCCCGCTCGGCTCGCAGCCAACTTTTCGATCACGTCTTCATCCTGCACCACAGACGGTTCCAAGTCTGGTCTTTCGGTCTCCGCAGCGTTGCTGGCCCAGCGTCACAACAATCTGGAGGAACGTCCGAACACCGGCCGAAACACGGGGCGTTGTGATGGGGTTGTCCGGCGTCCGTGATCGTCGACACAGATCTGTCGAAGCTAACCACTCTGTCAAAGCTGACCATCGTTCGGCTGGCTCATCCGATCTTCCAACGGGTCCGGCATCATTCGTCTGAGAGCGCCCAGCGGTCACCAGGGTCGAGACGCGGCTGGGCCCCGCCCGAAGGCGGGGCCCAGATCACTCAGATCGGACGTACCGGATCAGTACGAAGTCAGGCAGCCAGCGGTGTCGCCGGCGGTCGTGGTGGCGATGGTGTTCGTGCCGGAAAGGTTGTACAGCGTCGGTTCGTTACGCCAGTACGAGGCCAGGCTGCCGATGACGGAGGGGTAGGCGCCTTCCTGAGCACGGTACGCCTCGAGAGCAACCTCGACGGTCTTGAGCTCGGCCTTGCAAGCCGAAGTCTGGCCCTGGTCGGTGATGCCGCCTACGGCGAAGACCACAACGGTGGCCAAAATGCCCA
>CALFRK010000092.1 GCA_937919625.1 uncultured Ilumatobacter sp. | reverse complement strand
TGCGACGAAGGGTGCAAACTATCTCGAACGCGGTCTGCGATCGAGGGTGCGAGTTCGGCGAGCGGTCGTTGGCGCAGTGCGCGGCTACGCAGTTCGATCTGGACCCGATCGGCGGACTGGTAACGTTCGATCTGTTGGCGCCGAGTCGGACCGACTGCGGTCGTCACGAGTCGTTGGCCCCCGACGCAATGCCATCGTGCGGCTGGCTCGCCGGGGGGCCGGGGTTGTTTTGGTTGTCGCGGCAGACGAGGTCGACATAGGCATTGAGTCGTTCGGCTGGATCGTCGCCTGGCAAGTATCCCTCGTCGAAAAACGCGTCGCCTTCCGGAAAGCTCGAGCCACTTGGCTGCGAGTCGCCGCTGAGGGCCGTGGTTCCGACCGCCGACTCAATGGTGGTTGATGGCTGCGAGATTTCGGGTTCGCCAACGGGTTCGATCACGGGCAGCGGTTCGCCCTTAAGACCTGCCAGTACAGCGTTGAACTGATTAGAGATCTCGACCGGCACCTGGTCGGCGAGCTCTGTATACGTCTCGATAATCAGGGCATCGACGTCTGCAGGAGGATCCGTTTCCAGTGTTCCGGATAGATCGATCATCGTCTGGCAGAAAGGTGTGAGGCGTTCTGGCGGAATCGCCACGGTTCCACTTGGGACACCAGGAATCGGGTCTGCCTCGTCGTCGCTTGCGCTGTTCGGAATGCAGGCGACCGCCAACACCATCGCCGCGGCCGACAGAGCAGCGGCGCGTTCCGTGCGGCGGATCGACGATCGCATGTCATGAGTGTGGCAGGCCGAACGCTCGATCGGCCTGCATCACTTCGACATGGAGCGGGGTGTCGCTCCACGCTGTTGACCGAGCTGGTAGTTGTGCCTGGAGCGTGAGCCGATCGGAGAACTGCGACCAATCGTTACGGGAGCACCAGGCCGAATCAAAAGCAGCGCAGCGAGCTACGCGCTGGGTTCCCTGGCACTACCCGCAAGTTAGGCGCCGGTTGTCAGCAAGTAACCGCAGAACATGGCGCCGAGCGCGGCCAGCAGGCCGAGCGCTCCGCCGATTGCCAATGCAGCCTTGCTCTGGCCAACTTGGTGCACGGCGGCGGCGGCGCCGCTGATCATGGCCAGAAGGATCTTCAGGAACAGTGTCACCTGGTAGGCGGTACTCGTGTCGGTCACGCTGACGTTCGACAGGCTCCAGAGCCCAGTTACGACCACAATCGCGAACGCCGGCCAGGCCACTCGTGCAAATGCCTGAGCAATCACTTTGCCGGATTCAGGGAATGACCGCTTGAGGCTGGGCACAAGCACGGCGAGCACGATTTGGCCGCCGACCCACACGGAGGCGGCCAGGATGTGCAGGAACAGGCGAACGGTATCGATGGTGGGGGAGAGCACGGGATCCTTCAGTTGGCGAGGGCGGCGAGCACTTCACTCGCCGGCAGGTTGCGGTCTTCCATGACGGGCCGGGCCAGCAGCGAGCCACCGAGCAGCATCGTGCTGGCGAGTTCGATCGAGCTCTGGAGTTCGCGAATGTTGCGGGGTGGTGGGAAGTACTCGTCCTCTTCGGTGATCCGCACAACCTCGATGCCGCCGGTCGGTGCCAGCCGTTCCAAGACCGCTTGCACCAGTTCCTCAGGTGCCGATGCGCCCGCCGTAACTCCGACCGTGCCCGACAAGCCTTCGGGAAGCTGGTCGGCGACATTGATCCGGTACACCTGCGCACACCCGGCCTCGATCGCCAACTGCTCTAGAGCCCGGGTGTTCGACGAGTTCGACGAGCCGATCACCACGATCGCATCGCAGCGCTCGGTCATTGCCAACAGCGACGACTGGCGGTTGGTCGTGGCGAAGCACAGGTCACTGCGGCCAGGCATCCACACGTCGGGGAAACGTTCGCGCACGCGAACGGCGACGCCCTCCCAGTCTCGATGCGACAGCGTGGTCTGCGCGAGCAGCGCAACGGGTTCAGCGAAGACAGGAAGTTGATCGACCTCCTCGATCGACTCGACGCGGCTGATCGAGTTGGGCGCTACCGCCATCGTGCCGACGGCTTCCTCGTGGCCTTGGTGGCCGACATACACGATTCGGTAGCCCTTGCCGGCCCGAACCTTGACCTCGTGATGCACCTTCGTGACGAGTGGGCACACCGAGTCGACGACGAAGCTGCCGCGTTCTTTTGCTGCCGCCACGACCTCGGGTGCAGACCCGTGTGCCGACAGCATGATCGGTCGGCCAGGGGGCGCCTCGCTGACATCGTTGACGAACACCACACCCAGGCGTTCAAACCGCTCGACCACGATCTGGTTGTGGACAATCTCGTGGTAGCAGTAGATCGGCGGCTCGAACGAGCGAACCATCCAGGCCAGTGCTTTGATGGCCATCTCGACTCCGGCGCAAAAGCCACGCGGCTCGGCGAGTAGGACTCGGTCAACGCTCATCGCTGGTGACGGATCGATGGGTGAGCCGACAGGTCGGTCGAGGGGCGAACGGCGCCGGTATGCATGCTGCCGAAAGAGTACCGGCCAAGCCGTCGATAGCCTGGTCCGGCCATGTCCGCGCCCATGATCGTCTCTGTTGTTCCGGATTCGCCGGCGGCCGACGCCGGGCTGCAACCCGGTGATGAGATCGTGCGCGTCGACGGGCAGACCCCTCGAGACGTGATCGAGTGGCAGATGTTCACCGACGAGGCCGATCTCACGCTGGATGTGTTGCGCAATGGCCTCGGTATCGATGTCACGATCGATAAGCGGGCCGGCGAACCGCTCGGGGTCGAGATCCAGTCGGCGGTGTTCGACCGGGTCAGAACCTGCGACAACCATTGCGAGTTCTGCTTTATTTACCAACTACCCAAGGGCATGCGTCGCAGCCTGTACCTAAAAGACGACGACTACCGCCTCAGTTTCCTCTACGGCAACTTTACGACGCTGACACGGTTCACCGAGGCCGATCTCGAACGTGTCATCACCGAACGCCTTTCGCCTCTGCATGTCTCGATCCATGCGACAGATCTCGAGATTCGCAACCGGATGCTCAAGAACCCACGCGGTGGGATGAGCTTGCGTTGGTTGCGGGCCTTGCTTGATCACGGGATCGAAGTGCGCGGCCAGGTTGTGGTGTGCCCTGGTGTCAACGACGGTGAGATCCTTGACGACACGCTTGGCGGCGTGCTCGATCGGTACCCAGAGTTGGCGTCGGTTGCCGTTGTTCCACTGGGGATCTCGAAGTTCAACAAGGAATCAGCAATGCGGCTCCACACGAACGATGAGGCCGCTCATGTTCTCGACGTCGTCGAGCGCTGGCAACAGACCTTCCAAGCGGTGCTGGGCCGGCGGATGGTGTTCGCCGCCGACGAGTACTACCTGATGACCGCAAGACCATTCCCCTCGGCCGAGGCTTACGAGGCGTTCGACATGCACGAGGACGGGATCGGCATGGCACGCACATTCCAACTCGAGTTTGATGGCAAAACCGAGGCTGCGACAGGGGTTCGCAGCGGGTTCTTCGCGGCCGTCGACCTGCCTGCCAATCCGGCTGCCTACACCGGCCTGCGTTCGCGGCACGGAGGCGAGACGGTCGGTGTGTCGCTCAGCCCGCGGCGTAACGCACCGATAGCCGTGTTGACCGGCACGTTCGGGGCCCCGGTAATCGGCCCGTTGATCGAGCAACTCGGCCGCGACGACATTCGGGTCGTGCCGGTCGAGAACCAGTTCTTCGGCGGAAACACTGGTGTCACCGGGTTGATGACCGGTGAAGACCTTACGCGTGTGCTCGCCGGCGAGCCGACTGGTCACCGCTATCTGCTGCCCGATGTGTGTCTCTCCGACGACGGCAGATTCCTCGACGGAATGGGTGTTGATGACCTTCCGCGCCCGGTAGAAGTCATCGCAACCGACGGGATTGCGTTGAGAAACGCTTTGGAGCAGGCAGCATGAGTGGCGTGAATGACACCTACTTGCCGACGATGGTGATTGTGGGCCGCCCCAATGTGGGCAAGAGCACCCTCTTTAATCGGATCATCGGAGAACAGGCGGCGATAGTCGAGAACCGGCCTGGTGTCACCCGCGACCGCAAACGACTCGAGGCCGAGTGGCTCGGTGTGTCGTTCAACGTGATCGACACGGGTGGCTGGATGCCAAGCGGCTCTGACCTCGACGACAAGGTCAGTCGCCAGGTTGAGGCCGCCGTCAACGAGGCCGACCTGGTGCTGTTCATCGTCGATGCCGGAGTGGGTGTGTTGGAGGAAGACGAATGGGTCGCCGACTGGCTGCGCCGCGGCGAGTTCAACGTGATCGTCGTCGCCAACAAGGCCGACAACAACCGTCGTGAGGACGATCTTTGGCAGTTCCTGGCGCTGGGTCTCGGCGACGCCGTGCCGGTCAGCGCTCTGCACGGCCGACGTGCCGGCGACCTGCTTGACATCGCGCTCGAACGCTTTGGCGACAAGGCCGTCTATGTCGAGCCCACTGACGACGGCTACTCACCTGAGGGCGCAGCGCACTGGGATCCCGACGATCAAAAGCCGCCTCGGGTGGCGATCGTCGGACGTCCCAACGTGGGCAAGAGCACGCTGTTCAACCGACTGGTTGGCGAGGATCGGGCAGTCGTGCACGACATGGCCGGCACCACCCGCGATGCGATCGACACACTTGTCGAAACCGAAGATGGGCCGATCGTGTTCGTCGACACTGCCGGCATGCGCAAGCGTTCGCGGATCGACGACTCTGCCGAGTATTACTCGCTGGTGCGGGCGCTACGTGCGATCGATCATGCAGATATCGCTTTGCTGGTGATCGACGCCATCGACGGCGTCACCGGGCAGGACCAGCGTCTCGCTGAACGCGTCGACGCCTCGGGATGCCCGATCGTGATCCTGCTCAACAAATGGGAGCTCGTCACCGATCCCGAGCGCCGAATCGAGATCGAGGCCGACGTGATCCGCAAGCTGGCGTTCGTCGGTGACGTACCGGTCCTAAAAATTTCGGCACTCACGGGAAAGGGCGTGCACAAGTTACGCCCGAATCTGCAAGAAGCAATTTCGCAATACCACAAGCGCGTACCGACCCGCGATGTAAATCGGGTGATCGCCGCCGCGCAGCAGCAGTCTCCCGCCGGCGGGGGAGCGAAGGTGTTGTACGCCGTGCAGGGCGCCACCGATCCGCCCACGTTCACCCTGTTCGTCAATCGCGAACTTCCGCAGCACCACGTGCGCTATCTCGAGCGAAAGATCAAAGAAGCCTTCGGATTCGGGGCGACACCGATCAAGCTGCGGTTTCGCAAGAAAACCGACTGAGCCATGCCCTGGTGTGAAGGGTGCGCCAAGTACCTGACCCCTACGGCGATGAACGACGACGGCACCTGCCCGAAGTGTGGCGGAGAGGTCGGCGAATCCGAGCGTCGCGCCGCGGATGTTGCCGACGACGAGTCGACACCATGGCATTTCAAGCTGTTGGTGGCGTCGCTCGTCGTTTACCTCGGATGGCGTTTCGTTCAGATCTTCTTTTAAGCCGGCCCGAAGTGCCGCCGAAGTTGCCGTGACGGACCGGATCACCGCTGGCGGTCGATAGGCTCACGCTCCGAATACGTACCGCAATCTCGTACGGGCTGTGGCGCAGCT